>NZ_JAZHCY020000005.1:0-112565 GCF_036924415.2 Candidatus Phytoplasma prunorum | reverse complement strand
ATTTATTTTTAATATTAAAAATTTAAAATTAATTAATATATTTTAAATGGCGGTGTAGCTCAGTTGGCTAGAGCGTACGGTTCATACCCGTGAGGTCAAGGGTTCAAATCCCTTTGCCGCTACCACATAAGGACCTGTAGCTCAGCTGGTCAGAGCCACCGGCTCATAACCGGTTGGTCGTAGGTTCGAATCCTACCGGGTCCACCAAAACATTTTTTAGGAGGAATACCCAAGTCCGGTTGAAGGGATCAGTCTTGAAAACTGACAGGTCTGAAAAGACACGGGGGTTCGAATCCCTCTTCCTCCGCCATTTATAAGTATTTAATTATATTTAAATTAATTTTTAATAAATTTTATTTTGATAACATCGCGGGATAGAGCAGTTTGGTAGCTCGTCGGGCTCATAACCCGAAGGTCGTAGGTTCGAATCCTTCTCCCGCAACCAAAAATGGTTCGGTAGTGTAGTGGTTAACATGCTTGCCTGTCACGCAGGAGATCGCGGGTTCAAATCCCGTCCGAACCGCCAAATTTATTTTAATATATGTGCTCGAAGAAGGCTCTGTAGCTCAGTCGGTAGAGCAGTGGCCTGAAGAGCCTCGTGTCGGCAGTTCGATTCTGCCCGGAGCCACCATATTTTATTAATATTAGAAATTTTTTGAATATCAAAGTGTAAAATTTTTTATTTTTAATAATTTAAATTGTAATCTTTATTAAAAATAGAGATTACTTTTTTTATTTTTATTATATTATTTTTGATGAATTTAATTTATTATATTTTTAAATATTTTTATTTTAATTTATAATTAATTTTTACTATTTGAAAAAAATTAAATTAAATTTAGTAAAGTGGTGTTTTTTTTGGAATATTTTGATTTAATTAATTTATTTATTTTTTTAAAATTTTTTTTGGGTTTTATTTTTTTATTTTTTGGTATTTATTTTTTTATTTTACCTAAAGAATTTATTATTGGTGGATTAGAAAGTAGTTTAATTTTTTTAGATAAAATATTTTTTTATAAAAATGGTAAACAAAATTATTTTTTTACTAAAAATAATGTTATTGTTATAATTAGAATTATATTTTTATTTTTAAGTTTATTTTTGCATAGTTGGTTATTTTTTTTAAAAACTTTAATTATTACATTATTTTTTTCTTTTTGTTTTAGACTATTTGATTATTTTAAAATTGATCAAAATTTTTTTATTTATAAATTTCCTAATTTTATTAAAAATAATAAAATATATGAATTATTTTTATCTATTATTATCATTATTTTAAGTGTTGGTTTTGGGTGTGGTTTTATTTTTTCTGTTAATGCTTGTACAGGTGGAACAGATTGTATTTTTTTAAAATTACATTTAGAATATAAAATTGAATTATTTTATATTTTATTTTTTACAGATGGTTTGATTATTATTATTTCTTTTTTAATAGATTTTTACAGAAAAATTAATAATAAAAAAATTATTTTTGTTAAATATATTTGTTCTTATATATGTTTTTTTACAGTTAGTTTTATTATAAATATATTAAATAAATATATTAAATAAATATAATTTTTATCACTTGACATTTTATATTTAAATTAATACAATATTTTTAGCAATCATTAAAATGATTGCTAATGAGGTATTTAACTGAGATGTTGTCTAATAGAAAAAAAATTATTTTAAAATCTATTATAGAAAATTATTCAAAAGAAGCAAAACCTGTTAGTTCAAAATTACTAACTTATAAACTTCATTTAAATGTTTCTAGCGCTACTATTCGAAATGATATGGTTGAATTAGAAAAAAAAGGTTATTTATTAAAAAAAAATTATAATTCTAGTGGTAGAATTCCTTCATTTAAGGGTTACAATTATTATTTAAATAATTTAATCAAGATAGATGAAGAATTTATAGAAATTTTTTCTTTGTTTGATAAAATTATTCAAAAAAAAAGTTTTACTAAAGAACAATTGATTAAAAAAGTTTTAGAACTTTTGAGTGAAATAACAAACTATACTGCGATAGCGATTGGATCTGATATTTTTAAAACTAGCAAAATTAATAAAATTGATTTAATTTATTTAAATTATTTTCAATTAATTATTTTAATTGTTACAGATAAAGGTCATGTTCAACATCAAAATATTGTTTTAAATTCAAAAAAAGATGTTAGTATATTAGATATTAAAAAAGTAATTAGAATTTTAAATGATTTGTTAAAAGGAAAATTTTTGTTCGAAGCAACATTTATTATTCAAAGTGATATTGTAAAAAAAACTATTGGTAAATATATTAATTATAAAGAACAATTAATTGAATCTTTTGTTAAAACTTTTGCTAATTTTGTAGATAATAATTGTTATTTATCTGGGGTTTTAAATATTTTAAATCAACCAGAATTTAATAACATAGAAGTTATTAAAAAAATGATTAATTTTTTAACTAAAAAAGAATTAATCAAAATTATGACTATTAAAAAAAAACTTACTTTTAAATTTTCTGATAATATAGAATTAATTCAATTAGAAAATTTTAATATTATTTCTATACCTTATTCTATTAATCAATATGAAAAGGGTAAAATAGCTATTTTAGGACCTTATAGAATGAATTATCATAAAGTTATTCCTCTTTTAGAATATTTATCAGTTTATTTATCTAATTTAAATAATTGAAATCAAATTAAAAATAAAGGAGTTTATTATGACTAATAAAGAAAAGATTTTTGATTCTGAAAAAAATGAAGAAATTATTAATGAAGAAAAAAATTTTTCTTCTGAAAGTAAAAATTCATCAGATAATAATCAAATTCCAAAAGTAGAAAATAATGAAAAAATAGAAAATAATAATTTTTCTAATAAAGATAAATGTTTTTGTAAACAAAAAAATAATGATCAAAATAAAGAATTAAATATTAAAGATTATGTTAAAACTTTAGAAACAAAAATTAAAAATTTAGAAAAAGATTTTATAAATTTAAATAAAACACATGAAAATGAAAAATTAAGATTTAGATCAGATTTAGAAAATTTTACTAAAAGAATTAATAAAGAAAGAATTCAAGAACGTAAATATGCTTCTATGAATTTTATAGAAAATATTTTAGTTCCTTTTGATCAATTTGAAAAAGTTTTAGAAATGAATGTTGAAGATAAAATATTAAAAAAATTTTTAGTTGGATTTCAAATGATTCATCAACAAATGAAAAATATTTTTAAAGAAGAAGGTTTAGAAGAGATCGAATCTTTAGGAAAAATTTTTGATCCTAAATTACATTATGCAATGGAAAAAATATCTGATAAAAATCAACCTAATAATTCTAATATTGATGTTTTACAAAAAGGTTATTTATATAAAAAAAGAGTATTAAAACCAGCAATGGTTAAAGTAAATGAATGGAGTAATGAAGAAGATGAAAAAGACAAATAAAATTATTGGTATTGATTTAGGAACAACAAATTCTTGTGTTGCAGTTATGGAAGGTGGAGAAGCAAAAGTTATTGCTAATGCTGAAGGCGGGAGAACTACTCCTTCTGTAGTTGCTTTTAAAGGGAACAATATCATGGTTGGAGAAATTGCTAAAAGACAAGCTATTACAAATCCAAACACTATTATTTCTATTAAAAGACATATGGGTGAAACAAAATATAAAGTTTCTGTTAATGAAAATAAATATACTCCTCAAGAAATTAGTGCTATGATTTTGCAAAATTTAAAAAAAACAGCAGAAGATTATTTAGGTGCAGAAGTAACTCAAGCTGTTATTACAGTTCCGGCTTATTTTAGTGATGCTCAAAGACAAGCAACTAAAGATGCAGGTAAAATTGCTGGTTTAGAGGTTAAAAGAATTATTAATGAACCAACTGCTGCAGCTTTAGCTTATGGTATTGATAAAAATAATAAAAAAGAACAAATTGTTTTAGTATTTGACTTAGGAGGAGGTACTTTTGATGTTTCAATTCTGAATTTAGCGGATGGAACTTTTGAAGTTTTATCAACATCTGGAGATAATAAACTTGGCGGAGATGACTTTGATCAAAGAATTGTTGATTATTTAGTTAAAGAATTTAAAAAAGAAAATTTATTAGATTTATCTAAAGATAAAATGGCTTTACAACGTTTAAAAGATGCTGCAGAAAAAGCTAAAAAAGAATTAAGCGGTGTAAGTTCTACTCAAATATCTTTACCTTTTATTACTATGAGTCAATCATCCGGTCCTTTACATTTAGAAAATAATTTAACTAGAGCTAAATTTGATGAATTAACTATTGATTTAGTTCAACGTTGTTTAGGACCAGTAAAATCTGCTTTACGTGATGCTAAATTAAATTGTGATAAAATTGATCAAGTTCTTTTGGTTGGTGGTTCTACTAGAATACCTGCAGTTCAAGAATTAGTTAAAAAAGAGATTCAAAAAACCCCTAATAAAGGTATTAATCCTGATGAAGTAGTTGCGATGGGTGCTGCTATTCAAGGTGGTATTTTATCTGGTGATGTTAAAGATATTTTATTATTAGATGTAACTCCTCTTTCTTTAGGTATTGAAACTTTAGGTAATGTTTTTACTAAATTAATTGAAAGAAACACTACTATTCCTACTTCAAAAACACAAGTTTTTTCTACTGCAACAGATAATCAACCGGCAGTAGATATTCATGTATTGCAAGGTGAAAGAGCATTAGCAACAGATAATAAAACTTTAGGTCGTTTTCAATTAACTGATATTCCACCAGCTCCAAGAGGAACACCACAAATTAGTGTAACCTTTGATATTGATGCTAATGGTATTGTATCAGTTAAAGCTAAAGACTTAGGTACTAATAAAGAACAGAAAATAGTTATTACAGGTTCAGGAACTTTATCTGAAGAAGAAATTAAAAGAATGATTAAAGAAGCTGAAGAAAATGCCGAAACCGATCGTTTAAAAAAAGAATTGATTGATATTAAAAATGAAGCTGATACTTTAATTTTTCAAACTAAAAAAGCTTTAATTGATTTAAAAGACGATGTGGAAGTTCAAGAAAAAGAAAAAATTGAATCCAAAATTAAAGAACTTGAAGAAGTTATTTTAAAAGATGACGTTAATGTTATTAAAGAGAAAATCAATGCTTTATCTCAAGATGCACAAAATATTGCTATTAAAGCTTATCAAAAAACTCAAAATAAAACAGTAAACAATGAACAAAATTCTTCTAATGATGAAAAAGATTCAAAAGTTAAAAATGATGATGTTGTAGATGCAGATTTTGAAGAAAAAAAATAGTTTCAAATTTTTTTTAAAAAAAAGGGGGACTTACAAAGTCTCCTTTTTATATTATTATTTTTATTTGTTGAATGTTATTTAGAATTTGATAAAATTTGGGGTTAAAAATATGGTAAAAAAAAGAGATTATTATGAGATTTTAGGCATATCAAGAGATGCAAATAATGAAGACATTAGAAAAGCTTATAGAAAAATGGCAAAGCAATATCATCCTGATATTTCTAAAGAACGTGATTCTGAAAAAAAATTTAAAGAAGTTCAAGAGGCTTATGAAGTTTTAAGCGATCCTAATAAAAAAACTAATTATGATAATTTTGGTCATCAAAATGTTAATGGTAGTGATGGATTTGAAGGTTTTAGTAGTAATTTTGGTGACTTTGATGATATTTTTAATAATTTATTTAGTAAAAATAGTAGAAATACAAGAAAATCATCCGATTTGGATGAAAGAATTGAAATGGAAATTGATTTTATAGAAGCTGTTTTAGGAACAAAAAAAAATATTCAGTTATTTTTAGAAGATTATTGTCAAAAGTGCAATGGTTCTGGTGCTCAAAATAATAATGATGTTGTTACTTGTCAACATTGTGATGGTTTAGGATATGTTAATATAGAACAAAGAATTTTTTTTGGCAATGTTCGTTCACAACAAATATGTTCTTATTGCGATGGTCAAGGACAAAGAATAAAAAATAAATGTTTTTTTTGTAAAGGTCAAAAAACTCAAAAATATAAAAAAACTTTAGTTGTAGATGTTCCTGCTGGAATTGATAATGGAATGACTTTAAAAATGTCTCAAAAAGGACACGGTGGTAGAAATGGTAATAATAATTTAAGAGGAGATTTGTATATTACTTTTAAAGTTAAAACAAGTAAAATTTTTTCTAGAAAAGGGTTGGATGTTTATACAGAAATTTTTATTACTTTCTCTCAAGCTGTTTTAGGAACTGTTACCGTAATAGAAACTATTTATGGTAAAGTTGATTTAAAAATTCCTTCCGGAATACAATCTGGTAATAAAATGAGATTAAAAAATAAAGGTATAGTTGATGTTAATAGTAATTATCGTAAGGGTGATCATTATGTTATTGTTAATATAGAAACACCTAAGAATCTTACACAAGAACAGAAAAAAATCTTTGAAGATTTAAGAAAATTAGAAAATAATTATTATAAAAATAAAACAAAAAATAGTTTTTTTAAAAAATTTTTATAATAAAAAAGTTAATCAATGTTATAATTAAATTTGAATATCGTTAATTTTATAAAATTCATTTAATAAATAATATTAATATATTTAAAAAGGAATATTTTAAAAATGATTTTAATTAAATATAAACGAAAAAATGATTTAAAACCTTATTTTTATTTTGCTTTAGAAGAATATATTTCATCTAATTTATTAAATAAAGAACAAGAAGTTTTCTTTTTCATGTGGCAAATTCACGGAATTGTTATAGGAAAAAATCAAATTATAGAAAATGAAGTTAATTTAGATTTTTTGAAAACAAATAATATTCCTATTTTTAGACGTCCTACAGGTGGTGGTTGTGTATATAATGATCCTCAAGTACCTTTATTTAGCATTGTTGTTAGAAAAAAAGATAAAAACTTTAATTTTAAAATATATTTACAAAAAATTATCAATTCTTTTAAAGACTTAGGTGTTGATTTACATTTTAGTGGCAGAAATGATATTTTGTTAAATGAAAAAAAAGTTTCTGGTAGTGCTTTTATGCAAACTAAACATGGTATGATAATGCATGGAACATTACTTTATGATTGTGATGTAGAAACTATGGTTAGAGCTTTGAATCCTAATGATGAAAAACTTATTTCTAAAGGTATTGCTAGTGTTAAATCTAGAATTACGAATTTAAAAAATCATATTAAAAATATTTCACAAAAGCAATTACATCAATTTTTAGAAGAAAAACTAACTAAAAAAAATTATGTTTTAAGTTCTAAACAGATTCTTGAAGTAGAATTATTATCTAAAAAATATATGACTAAAGAATGGCTTTATTTTCAACATCCTGAATATTCAAAAATTTTAAAAAAACGTTTTTCTTGGGGATATTTAGAAATTTTATTAGTTTTAAAAGATGGTAAAATTATAAAAATGAATTTAGCTGGTGATTTTTTTCATAAAAGTGATAATTTACAATTATTTGTAGAAAAATTTGAAGGATCATTATATTCTTTACCTTTTTTAGAAAAAATTTTAGTTAAAAATGATATTAGTGAATATATTTTAGATGCTTCAAACAAAGACTTTATTTTATTATTAAAAGAAGGTATTTTAGAAAAATTATTGGATTATAATAATGAATATTAAATTATTTACAAATTAAATATTTTTTACTTTTTTGATAATAACATTACTAATTTTTTATGTTATTATCAAATAAAATTTTTATCAAAAAATATTTTATATTTAATAAAAATATTATATAAAAAAATATAATATAAAATAAAATAAAAATTTTTTTGATAAAAATTTTATTTAAAAAAATATAATATAAAAATGAATAATATGAAATTTAAATTAAAAAGGAATATATTATAAAATGCAAATTAATTTACTTAAAAAATTAATTATTATTACATTATTATGTATAAGTGGTTTTGTAATTGAAATATTTTCTAAATATACTATTAATAGTTTTACAAATTGTCATAATTCTTTTTTTAAAATAGAATTTTTACCATTAATTTTGATAGGTTTTTTATTTGGTTTTAAATATGGTTTTATATCTAATTTATTATATTTATTAATTCATTATATATGTGAATTTTTAGTTTTACATACAATATCTTCAACTGTAGAATTAAAAACATCATTTTCTTTTGAATTATTTTTTTTTAAATTTTTTTTACCTTATATATTTTGTTCTATTTCTGGTTTATTTTATAGAAAAGATTTACAATATTTAAATAAAAAAACAAATATTATATTGACTTTTTTTATTATAGTTATATTAAATATTATTTCTGTTTTTTTAATGATTCCATTTTTATCTAATTCATTACAACATCATTTTGATCATTACAAACATGATAGTTTATTGAAATATTTTTTTAATAAAAATGTCCCATTGGAAACATTTTATTTAATTTATAATTTAATATCAGTTTTAGTTAATTATTTTATTATTTGTTTACTTATTATTTTGATTATTCCTCGATTAAAAGATAATTTATATAAATTATCTTAATATTTTAAAATTATTTTAATAATTGGTCTACTATTTTTAAATAATTTATGCGTGGATTATTATATTGAAAAGATATATTTAAATTATTATGTAATAAAATTTTATATTTAATGCTTTTAAAACCTTTTTGTAAATATTCTATGATTAAATTAATTGGAATTAAAAAGTATTTATCATTAATTTTAAAATGAACAATAAAAAAAGCTAATCCTTTATTATTATTTATTTGTTGTAGATGTTTAATTTGATGAAGAGGTATATTTGAAAATGCATAAGAAGTTTCACAATTAGTTTCCTTTACATCAAATGTTATATATTTTCCTTTGTATAAACCGTGATAATCCGGTAGAGCTTCTTTACGAAAGTAAGCTTCAGTTATTTTAGCTTTATTTCTAGAAGGATAATTAACTTTTACAATTTGAATAGGGATAGGATTTTTATAAATAAAAGCAATTTGATTATCTAAATAAAATTTATTAGTAATATTGATGTTTTTCTCTAATGACATTCCTAAATTACTTTTATTATTATTTTTTTGAATTTTGTTTTTTTTATTAATTGTTGGATATTTCATAATATTTTATTTATCTTTCTGTTTAATTTATATATTTAATTATAAACGAAATTTTATTTTTTATTTTATTGACATTTTAAATAAAGGAATATTTATTCATATGAAAGAAATTCAATTTTTTGCTTTAGGAGGACTGAATGAAAATGGTAAAAATTTTTATTTATTAAAGATAAAAAAATCATATTTTATTATTGATGCAGGTTTAAAATATCCTAATGAAATTATGTATGGTATTGATTGTATTATTGCCGATTATAATCATTTAGAAAAAATTAAAGATCAAATTCAAGGAATTTTTTTGACTTCAGCTTTAGAAACTTATATAGGTGCTTTTTCTTATTTAATTCAATATTTAAAAAAACCAGTTTATACATCTTATTTTATTATGCAGGTATTAAAAAAATATTTAAAAAAACACAAGATTATTTATCAAGATTTAGAATTAAATATTTTAAAAGACGATCAATTAGTTATATTTTCAGATACAAAAGTTTCTTTCTTTTTTATTACACAATGTTTACCTGAAACTTTAGGTTTAGCTTTTGAAACTGAAAAAGGTTTTATTGTATATTCTAATGAAGTTCAACTTTTGCAACAAAAAGATAAATCTTTTTTTACTGATTTTTTTAAATTAACATTAATTGCAAAAAAAAAAGTTCTTGCTTTTTTTACAACTTCTCAAGGTGCTTTTATTTCTGGTGAACAAGAAAAATTGCAAAATATTCATTATTGTTTGAATACTCATTTTATTAATCTTCAAAGAAATATTATTATTGTTCTTTTAATTCCGGATTTATTAAAAATTCAATTAATTATTGATATTGCTATAAAAAGAAATTTAAAAATAGCAATTTTAGGAAGAAAAAGTCAAATTATTATGGATGTAGCTTTACAAAAAAAATATTTAAAAATACCTGATTCTAATTTTGTTAATTTAAAAAAAATAGAAGATCATTTAAATTATAAAAATTTAGTTATTATAGTTGTGGGTAAACAATTTGAACCTTTTTATCGTTTACAAAGAATGTGTAAAAAAACTGATCGTTTAGTACATTTAACTTCTGAAGATAAAGTATTATTAATGTCTATTGAATCTGCAGGTAGTGCTAGAATTTATTCTAAAACTTTAGATTTTTTATCTCGCAATAATGTTTCAATAGATATTTTAATTAAAGATTTATTAACTTATTCATATAATTTTAGTGAAAATTTAAAATTTATGTTAAATTTACTTAAACCTAAATATTTAATTCCAATTTCTGGTGAGTATCGTCATCAATATCAAGTTAAAAAAATATCTAATGAATTAGATTATTTAGATAAAAATATTTTTTTATTAGAAAATGGTGACATTTTTCACTATGATTTTAAAAAAGAACCTTATGTTAAAAAAAAAGCTTTCAAAAAACTAGGAGAAATTTTAATAGATGGTACTCCTGTAGAAGATGGCAATGATTTTATTATGAAAGATCGTGAATTTTTAGCTATGGATGGTGTTATTATGTTTATTGCTAATATTAGTATTAAAAATAAAAAAATATTAGGTAAAACTGAATTAGTAAGTAAAGGTTTTATAACTTCTACTGAAGTAAATAATATTTTTTTTGTTAAATTGAAACAAAATTTTGAAAATAGAATTGAATTTTTTTTAAAACAAAATAATTTAAAATGGTTAGTTTTTAAAAAAAATTTAAGAGAAGAATTAGTAAAATTTATTTTTAAAGAAATTAGAAAAAAACCTATTGTTATTCCTATTTTGATTACTATAGGTAGTAATTATTAATTGATAAAAATTATATTATAATTTTATATTTTTTTTATTAATATAAGAAAGGTTATTATGAAATAAATGAAAATTATTCATCCAAAGGCTAATTTACAAGATTTTGATATCTTTTTTTGTGCTTTAGGCGGATTAGGCGAAGTCGGTAAAAATATGTATATTTTTGAAATTGAAAAAAATATTTTTATTGTGGATGCAGGTATTTTATTTTCTGAAAATATTTTATTTGGTGTTAATTATGTTATTCCTAATTATGAATATTTATTAGAAAATGAAAATAGAATTGTAGGACTTTTTTTAACTCATGGTCATGAAGATCATATTGGTGGTATTCCTTATTTATTAAAAAAAGTTAAAATTCCTAAAATTTTTGTTTCTGGTATTGCTTATGATTTACTTGAAGTTAAATTATCAGAATATAAATATATTGTTAATAATTTAACTAAAATTGAAAAATATAATAATAATTCTAAATATAAATTTGGTAATACAGAAATTTCTTTTGTTCGTTTAAATCATTCTATTCCAGATATGTTTGGTATTATTTTTAAAACTAAAAACGGCAATATTTTTTACACTGGAGATTTTAAAATTGATCATACTCCTGTTGGCCCTGTTGCAGAATATGAAAAATTAACAGCACTACAAAAAGAAGGTGTTTTGTGTTTATTTTCTGATTCAACAAATGCTGAAAAAGAAGATTTGATTCAATCAGAAAGTAAAATTGGAGAATCTATTAATGATCTTTTTTCACAAATAACAAGTAGAATTATTATTGTTACATTTGCATCTAATTTTTATCGTATAAAACAAATTATTGAATCCACTATTTTTACTAAAAGAAAATTAGCAGTTTTTGGTCGTAGTATGGAAAAAACTATCGAAACAGGAAAAAAGAATGGTTATTTTAAAATTTCTAATGATTTAATTATTAATAATAATAATATAAATAAATATAATGATATTACTTTACTTTGTACAGGTTCCCAAGGAGAACCGTTGGCAGCTTTAAGTCGTATCGCAAATAATACTCATAAACAAATTAAACTTAATAAAGGAGATACTGTTATTTTTTCTTCTTCTCCTATTCCGGGTAACCAAGATAGTATTAATAAAATAATTGATTTACTTTTAAAAATAGATATTAATATTATTACTCATGGACCTTTGGTTAATACTCATACTTCTGGTCACGGAAGTCAAAATGATTTAAAATTAATGTTAAGTTTAATTAAACCTAAATATTTTATTCCTGTTCATGGTGAACATCGTATGTTGACTAAACACAGACAATTAGCTATTGATTGTAATGTATTACCAGAAAATATTTTAGTTTTAGATAATGGCCAATTAGTTGGTTTAAATTCTCAAAAAATTCAATTGTTAGGAAAAATACCGGCTGGAAATATTCAAATTGATGGTTCTGGTATTGGTGATGATATAGGTAATTTAATTTTAAAAGAAAGACGAACTTTAAGTGAAGAAGGTTTATTATCGGTTATTATTACTATTGATTATAAGAAAAAAAAAGTTTTAAATTTTCCTATGATTATTTCTCGAGGTTTTATTTATATGAAGGGAAATCAAACATTAATTCGTAAAATATCTTTGGAAATTAAAAAAAAAGTTGAAGAAACAATACAAAAACAAGAAATTATAAAATTATCTTTAAAAAAAATCATCATAGATTATTTAACTTCTTATATTTATGAATTAACATTACGTAATCCTATTATTGTTCCTGTTATTTTAAATATTTAATATAATAAATGCTTAAATATAAATTTTATATTTAAGCATTATTATTAAATAAATTTTTTTCATAAAGGTTTTATAAATATGATTTCATCTAAACAAAATATTATTTTTAAAAAAATGAAAAAATTATTAAATAAAAAATATTGTGATTTATATCAACAATTTTTAGTTTTTGGAGATCATTTGATTGAAGAAGCAGAAAAAACAAAATCTATTGTAGAAATTTATACTACTTCTTTAAATAAAAAAGGTATTTTAATATCTAAAAATTTAATGAAAAATTTAAAACAAACAAAAACTTTATTTGAACAAGTAGCAATTTGTAAACATCATAATAATCCTATTTTTAGTCATAAAGTTTTAGTTTTAGATGATATTCAAGATCCTTCAAACTTAGGTGTTTTATTAAGGAGTTCTTTAGCTTTTGGTTTTAATCAAGTTTTATTAAGCGAAAATAGTGCTAGTTTTTATAATGAAAAAACCATTAGAGCAAGCCAAGGTGCTATATTTAATCTTTATTTTCAAAGAGGTAATTTAGAATATTTATTAAAAAATTTTAAAAATAAAAATTATAAAATTTTTAGTTCTTTAGTTCGTAAAAATAAACAAACTTTAAGTATTGATAAATTGAATAAATTTCCCAAAGATATGAAAAAAATATTAGTTTTAGGAAATGAAGGTGTTGGTATTTCTTATAATATTGAATTAATTACTGATTATTTTTTAAATATTCCTACTAATAAAGTAGAAAGTTTAAATGTATCTGTAGCAGGTAGTATTTTAATGCATTATTTATAATATATATTTTAGTTTATATTTTAATTTTAATCAAAAAAAATATACAAGTATAAAAAATAAAATAAGATGAAATAAAGCTAAATTATTTATTAAAAAAATAAACAGTTTAGCTTTAATGTTATCTAAATTTTAAAAATATTTTAATTTTTATAACATATAATTAATAAATAAATTATTTTGTGTAAAAAAACATAATGATTTATTTTTCCTTACTTTATTGTGTTTTTATTTTTTATTTTTTTATTTTAAAAAATAACTGATATTAAATAAATGCATAAGAGTTTTTTAATTAAAATAATTAAAAATGTACTAAAATTTTTATAAAATTGAAAAAATTTAAATATTCAAAAATACATTATATTCTTGATTTTGAAAATATTATTTAATTAGTTAATATAGTAAAAAAGGTTATTAATTAATTAAAATTTTGTATATATTTATAATTATAAAATGAGAATTTTTTATAATATTTGATTAACTTATTTTATTACGAAATGTTCTTGATTCGAAAAACATGTAATCAATTACTTTCGAATTCGCTGTCCCCTTTTTTTAGACAATTTTAAAATGAAAGTTTTATTAAAAAACGGAATATTTCAACTTTAAATCTAACATTATAAGAATAATTAAAATAAATTAAATAATTAAATAAAAATTATTCTATTTATTATAAAATTTTATTTTTTTAAACATTTCTATTATAAATAAAGGTATAATAGATAAAAAAATTATTAATAAAAAATCTTTTAAATCTAAATTTGCTAAATTTAAAATATTTTTTAAAAATGGTAAAGATATAGTTAAAAATTGTAATAAACAACTAAAAATAAATATTTTTATTAAATAATTGCTGGGTTTTAAAACAAAAATAGATTTACGAAAATTTATCAAATTAAAAACGTGAACTAATTGAGATAAAGCTAAAACCATAAAAGCAAAAGTTTGAGCATATTTATAATTATTAATTGTATCATTTTTATGAATATTAAAACCAATTATAGCAGATATAAAAGTTAAAGAACCAATGATTATTCCTTCGAATATTATTTTTAATATTAAATTTTTATTTATAATATTATTTTTTATATTTCTTGGAGGTTTTTTCATTAAATTATGTTCTTTTGAATCTATTCCTAAAGCTATTGCTATTAATGAATCTGTAATTAAATTAATCCAAAGAATTTGTACAGCGTTTAATAATAAAAAATTAGAAGAAAACAAAAAACTATTAAAACAAGTATTTAGTAAAACAGCTAATATTTCGCCAGTATTACAACTTATTAGAAAAATTAAGCTTTTTTGCATACTATTGAAAATATTTCTACTTTCTTCAATAGCATAAGCAATATTTAAAAGATTATCATCAGTGATAATTATATCTGAAGCCGTTTTAGAAATTTCAGTACCAGCTTTTCCCATAGAAATACCTATGTCAGCTTTTTTAATACTAGGAGCATCATTAACTCCATCGCCTATCATCGCAACAATAACACCTTTTTTTTGCCAAGCATTTATAATTTTTAATTTATTTTCTGGATTTGTTCTTGCATAAACTTTAATTAAATGAAGTTTTTCATTAAACTCTTTTTCAGACATTTTATTTAAAATATCTCCAGTAATGATTAAATCTTTTTTTTTATCAAAGATTTTTAATTCTGTTGCTATTGTTTCTGCTGTATTAATATTATCTCCGGTAATCATAATGGTGATAATTTGAGCTTTTTTAAAAATTTTAATAGTTTCGAAAGCTTCTTTTTTGATATTATCTTTGATTGATATTAAACCTAAAAAAATTAAATTTTTTTCAATTTGTTGGATTTCTTGATTATTTTTTAAATCAAAATTATAATCTAATTTTTGATATGCTAAACCTAAAATTCTTAAAGATTTTTTACTCATTTTTTCTAAATAATTTTCAAATAATTTTAAATTATTATTGTTTTTTATTATTTTGTTACCTTTATTGTCTATATATTTACAAATATTTAATAAAATTTCTGGTGCTCCTTTTGTTATTACAAAACAACCTTCTTTATTTTGATGTACAGTTGTCATTAATTTTTTTTCGGAATCAAAAGATAATTCATAAATTTTAATATTTTGGTTTCTTAAGTTTGGAATATCATATTTAAAAAAAATACCTAAATCTATAAATGATTTGTCTATTGGATTATTAGCATATGGAATTTTTTTTTTTTTGTTATTTTGTTCAATGTTATAGTCGGCATTATTGCATAATAAACCATAATTTAATATTTTTGTTAAATTTTTATTTAAAATAGTTTTTTTATTAATTATATAATTATTTTTATATAAGTATATATTGGTAATTTTTAATTTATTTTCTGTTAAAGTTCCTGTTTTGTCAGTGCAAATAATTTTTGTTGCTCCTAAAGATTCCAAAGAACGAATATTTTTTATAATTGTTTTTTTATCTAATAATTTTTTCATGCTTAATGTTAAAATAATAGTAATAATAGTTAATAATCCTTCAGGAATAGCTGCAACAGCTAAAGAAATAGAAGTTAAAAATGTATTTTTAAAAATTTCTAAATTAATTTCTTTTAAATAATAGTGTTTTGATAATATAAAAAAAGTATTTATAATAATTAATATTAAAATTACAATAGTTAAAAATTTACCTAATTTATTAATATTATTTTCTAAAGGTGTAGATTTTTTTTTAGTGTTTTGAATTAATGAAATAATCTTTCCTATTTCTGTTTTCATACCTGTAGCAATAACTAAACCTTTAGCCTTTCCATAAGTAACTAAAGTGTTTTTAAATACTAAATTTTTGCAATTTAAAATCTCTGTTTCTTTATTTGAAGTTGTTAAACTGTTTTTTGTTATTGGTATATTTTCTCCCGTTAAAAAAGATTCTTCTATTTGCAAGTTATAAGTTTCTATTAATCTTAAATCGGCTGGAACTAAATTTCCTGTTTCTAAAAAAATAATATCTCCTTTTACTAAATATTCTATTGAAACCATTTGAATTTTATTATCTCTTAAAACTTTAATATAACTTAATGTTTTTTTGTTTATAAATAAAGAGGCTTTTTCTGATTTATTTTCATAAAAAACACCTAATAAAGCATTACAAAAAACAATTAATAAAATTAATATTCCTTCAAACAATTCATATTTATTTTGTGTTATAAAACCAATAATTAATGTAATAAATGAAGATAGTAATAAAATGAAAACTAAAAAGTTTTTAATTTGTTTTTTTAGTTTAAACCAAAAAGAAGTTTTAATAAAATCTTTTAATTTATTTTTACCTTCTAAATTAAGTTTTTCTTTGGCTTTAACAGAATTTAGTCCTTTTTTGATATTTGTTTCTAATATTTTTTCTAATTCTTGAATATTTTTTTGGGCAAATAAGATTTTCATATTTTAATTTTTTCAATTTCCTTGTACTATAGTTTTCATATAATATATATTTTATAAAATTTAATATATAATATTAATTATTTTTTTCATATTATAATTATAGAATATCATAAAATATTAATAGTAATAATCAAAAAATAATCAAAATTTTTTTATTTTTTATGATTAAATTTTTATTTTATTATTTATTTTGTTATAATACTTAAATATGCTTTAAGAAATATTTTAGAAAATATTATATTTATTTTTTATTAAAATTATTTATAATCCCCTTATTATTTTTTTAATATTTTATATATAATAAATTGTAATAATATTTAATTTTTAAAGAATTTTCAGAAATTAATTATATTTATTTTCAAAATAAATATAAAAAATATTTGATTTAAAATTAATTTATTTCGATTGTATATATTTGAATATAATTATTTATACATATATAATAAGTATAAATTGAAAGGGGGTAATTTATTGGTATATCACCATAAAAGAAGGAGAATAAGATTTTTTTTTATGTTTAATAAAGATATTTTACATATAAGTAGTTTAAGCTCAGAAGAGGTTTTAAAATATTTAAAAATAAGTTCCAAAGGTTTAAATAATCAAGAAGTTGCTGAGAGGCAGTTGTTATATGGAAAAAATATAATGAAACAAACAAAAAATTTTAATTTTTGGAGACAATTTATTAAACAATTTACTTCTTTAATAGCCTTTATATTGTGGATTTCAGGTTTTTTAGCAATTGTTATTCAAGAAATTGAAATTGGTAGTGCTATTTTTTTGGTTATTATTATTAATGGTTTATTTTCTTTTTCTCAAGAATATAAAACTGATAAAATTTTATCTTCTTTAGCAAATATGATTCCTAAAAAAATACAAGTTTATCGTAATGGTGAAATTCAAATGATTTCAACTGTTGAGTTAACTATTGGCGATATTATTTTTATTGAAAATGGTACTGCTATTCCAGCTGATGCTAGAATTATTGATTCTAATCAATTTTTTGTTGATAATTCGATGTTATCAGGAGAAACTGTTCCTTTAAATAGAACTCATTTTCCAAATGATAAAGGATTTAAAGTGATTTCGGAAATTCCTAATTTAGTTTATGCAGGTACTATTGTTTCACAAGGGAGTGCAAAAGCTGTAGTATATGCTATCGGAGATCAAACTCAAATTGGCGAAGTTTCTGTTTTGGCACAATGTATTGATAAAGGTAGTGGAACTTTAGATCGTGAAATTCATAAAATTATTAAAAAAATTAGTTTAATAGCTTCTACTTTAGCTATCACAGCATTTATTATTTATATATTCTCTGAAATATTTAGAAATGGAAATTATAATTTTTCATCAGTATTTAAAACTTCTATTACGGTAGCTTTAGGCATGTTGGTAGCTAATATTCCCGAAGGGCTTTTACCTACTGTTAATTTAAGTTTAGCTGTTGGTTCTCAAAGAATGGCTAAACATAATGCTTTGATTAAAAAATTATCTTCAGTGGAAACTTTAAGTTCTGCAACTGTTATTTGTACTGATAAAACAGGAACTTTAACTAAAAATCAATTAACAGTTAGAAAAATTTTAACACCTGATAGTTTAATTAATGTGACTGGTTTTGGTTATGAAAAAAAAGGTAAAATTTGTTTAAATAATATTAAAGATAAAAAAGGACTAGAAAAACTTTTAATAGCATCTATTTTATGTTCTGAAGCTAATTTAAATATTAATTCAAAAAATTCAAAAGAATTTGAAATTATTGGTAGTCCTACAGAAGGTTCATTATTAATAGCTGCTTCTAAACATGGTTATGATATTAATGAAACTAGAAATGATTTTGATATTCTTCAAGTTAATTCTTTTACTTCTGAAAGAAAAAAAATGAGTGTTTTAGTAAATAATAATAGTAATTCAATTTATGATATCAATAATAAATATTTATTTGTCAAAGGCGCTCCAAATATTATTTTAGAAAATTGTTGTATGCAATATAAAAATCAAAAAGTAATAATTTTAAGCGATTCTGAAAAAGAAGAATTTTTAAAAAAAAATAATGATTTTTCTAGTGAAGGATTTCGTATTTTAGCTATAGCATATAAAAAAAATGAACAAGATTGTAATAAAGAAAATGATATGGTATTTTTAGGTTTTGTTATAAATTATGATCCTCCAAAAGTAGGAGTAAAAGAAGCTATTAATGATTTAACTAAAGCAGGTTTAAAAATTACTATTATTACTGGAGATTATGGTATTACAGCAATAGCAATAGGCAAACAAGTTGGCATTATTAAAGAAGATTTTATTAATATTAATGGTTGTGAATTAGATAAATTATCTAATGAAGAATTAAAAAATATTTTAAAAACCGATAAACCTGTAATTTTTTCAAGAACAACACCAAAACATAAATTACAAATTATTAAAGCATATAAAGATAATGGAGAAATTATTTGTGTTACTGGTGATGGTGTTAATGATATTTTAGCTATGAAAGCAGCTCATATTGGAATTGCTATGGGTCAAAATAATAAAGATATTGTATTTAATGCTGCTGATATGATTTTATTGGATGACAATTTCTCTACTATTCCTAAAGCATTATTAGAAGGCAGAGGTATTTATGAAAACATAAAAAAATTTATTACTTATGTTTTTGCTTCTAATGTGCCACAAATTTTTCCTATTATTTTAATGGCAATTTTTGCAACACCTCTTTATTTAACTGTTTTACAAATACTTGCTATTGATTTGTTAACGGATTTAATTCCTGCGATTGCTTTGGGAGCTGAAGAACCAGATTCTTCTTTATTGGAAAATAAACCAAGAACTAAAGAACAGAATTTATTAGATAAGACAGTTTTTAAAAGAGCTTATTTATTTTTAGGTTTAATAGAAGGATTAATAGCTTTAATTTTATTTTTATATTTTTACTATATTTATGGACAAGGAAAAACAAAAGATTTGCCATTAGCATCAACTATGGCATTCGGAGGAGTTATTTTTGCCCAAATTGGCAATGTTTTTGGTTGTCGTTCAGATAAGTTTTATTTTTGGAAAACTTTTAATAAAAAAAATAAAATTTTATATTTAGGTATTTTCTGTGAATTTATTTTATTTGTTTTAATAACAAATGTAAAATTATTAAATGAAATTTTTAACACTACATCAATTACTTTTAATCAATATTTAATTTTGTTAACTTGTCCTTTTATTTTGTTGTTATTTGATACTATTTGGAAAAGATTTTTAATTTATAAAAAAAAATAATTTATTATATTTTTAATTTAAAAAAATATATTTGAGTTATTATAATAAAGGTTAAAAACATGAAATTAATTGTGGGATTAGGGAATCCAGGAAATAATTATCAATTTACTTTGCATAATATAGGTTTTATGATGGTTGATTATTTATTAAATACAATTATTACAGATAAAAAAATTGTGAAAAAACATAATTCATATATATATAAATCTAATATTGGTTCAAACTTATTTTTATTGGTAAAACCTCAAACTTATATGAATTTATCTGGTCATGCTGTAAAGAAAATTTTAAATGAATATAAAATTATTTTAAATGATTTATTAGTTATATCAGATGATATTTATTTACCTGAAGGTAATTTTAAATTGAAATTACAAGGAAGCCATGGTGGTCATAATGGATTAAAGAATATTATTGATTGTTTGCAAACAAAAAAATTTAAAAGATTAAAAATAGGGGTTAATCAAGATCATAATATATCTTTAGAAGATTATCTTTTAACTCCTATTGATGATAAAAAAAAATTAATGGTACAAAAATCATTTCCTATTATTACAAATATTATTAAAAATTTTATTCAAGATTTTTAAGAATACAAAATTGTTTAATTTTAATTTTTTTAATAAAATTTAAATTATTAACATAAAAAAAGCTAAATTGTTTATTAAAAAAATCACAATTTAGCTTTTTTTATGTTATATATTATTTTTACAAGAGATGTAATTTAAAATAAATATATTTATTAGTATTCATAAATTTTATTTTTATGAATTATTAAAATTTGTCATTTTTTAAAAAACTTAACAATTTAAAATTTTTTATTAAGTAAAAGTTAAAAAAATTATTTTTAAATTTTATACATAATTATAATTAATTTTAATAACTAATGTTTATTGTATTTTTTTAATTTTAATTTAATTTTTATAGATATTTAGTTTTTTTATTTTATTTAATAAACGAAATATTAAAAATTAATAATTTTATCATAATATATAAGACGACTATTTTATTTTTTATTATTAATTTTTTTATTTTAATATTTTTTGATATTTGAAGTATTTTTAATATATATTAAAAATATTAATTAAAAAAATAAAAAATTATAAAGACAAAAATATAATTTTTAATTAAAAAATAATTATCATCTAATTAATTTTAATAAAATAAATAAAATATAAGATATAATAATATTTGAAAATGTTTTAAAAAAATATTATAAAACTTTTAAAAAAAATAATTTAAATTTTAATATTTAAAGTTTTTAAATTTTTTCAGTATCATTATATTATAAGAAGATAATATAAACAACAACTCATATAAACACCTTATATTAAATATATTAAATTTTTATAATTTAAATAAATAAAAATTACAAGGAGATGTTATTTTAATGAATTACAAAATACCTGTAGGGATTTCAGGAAGACATGTTCATCTATCTCAAAATACTTTAGATATTTTATTTGGAGAAAAAAATTATCAATTAAAAAAATTTAAAGATTTAAAACAATTAGGTCAATATGCTTCGACAGATAAAATAGATATATTAAGTCCTAATGGTAAAACATTAACAGGAGTAAGAATTTTAGGTCCAACTAGAAATTTTAATCAAGTAGAAATTAGTAGAAGTGATTCTTTAAGATTTAGTTTCGTTGCTCCAGTTAGAAATTCAGGAGATATTAAACAATCAGGATCTGCAATTTTAATAGGTCCAAAAGGACAAATAGAAATTGAAGAGGGAGTGATAATAGCAGATAGACATATTCATTTATCAACAGAATATGCAGAAAAATTTCAAATCCAAGATAAACAAAAAGTTAAAATAAAAATAAACGGTATAAAACCTGGTATATTAGAAAATATAATATGTCGTGTTGATAAAAATTTTATATTAGAATGTCATTTGGATACAGATGATGCTTGTGCTTTTTTATTACAAAATAATGATATAGTTGAACTAATTATATAAATTTTTTAAAATATAAATAAAAAAAATAATTATTATTATCAATTTTATTCTAAATCATAAAAGGATATTTATAAAATTATTTAAAGGCTAAAAATAATAAAATGAAACAAATAAAACAATTTAACAGAACTGAAGTTTTTAGAGATCCTATTTATGGTTATATTTATTTGGATTATGTTTTTTTAGAAAAATTAATAGATACTAAAGCCTTTCAAAGATTACGTAGAATAAGACAATTGGGTTGTGCAAATATTGTATTTCATAGTGCTGAACATTCACGTTTTACTCATAGTTTAGGAGTTTATGAATTAGCTAGACGTTTTTTAGATTTTAAAAATATAAAAAATCATTTTTCTGAAAGAGACAAATTATTATTAATGGTTGCCTCTTTGATGCATGATATTGGTCATGGTTCATATTCGCATATTTTTGAAAAATGTTTTCGTATAAAACATGAAAAAAAAAGTGCTCAAATTATTATTCATGATAAAGAAATTAGTCATTTATTGGATACAGAAATTGATGTTCAATTTAAATATGAAATTGCTTCTATTATATTAAAAGAGCAAAAATTTCCTTTATTAGAACAAATTTTAACAAGTCAACTTGATATTGATCGTTTAGATTATTTAGAAAGAGATTCTTATTTTACTGGAGCAGTTTATGGTCATGTAGATACACAACGTTTAATGCGTAGTATGATTATCAAAAATAATAAAATTGTTTTTAAAGAAAGTAGTATTTATGCTATAGAAAATTATTTAATAAATCGTTATCATATGTATTGGCAAGTATATCATCATCCTAAAATTAGATCTTTTTTAATAATTTTAGAAAAAATTTATATTCGTATACAATATTTAATAAAAAAAAATATTTATATTAATGAAAATATTAAAATAATTAAATATTTTATCAAAAATAAAAATGATTTAAATTTATATTTGGAAATTGATGATTATTATATTAATGGTTTGATTGTTTCTTTAAAAAATAATTCAGATGAAATATTAAGTAATTTATGTAATGATTTTTTAAATCGTAAAATTTGGAATTTTTTTGAAAATAATGAATATAATCAAAAAAAAATAAAAAAAATTTTAAATTATTATAAAAAAAATAATGAATATTATACTTCGATTGATTATGTAAATCACAATGCTTATGATGAAAAAAAAAAAAATATCGGAGATCAAATTTTTATTTTAAATAATTTAGAAGATAAAATTCAAACTTTCAAAGAAAAATCATATATGATTAGTAAAATAATTAAATATGGTATTAGAAAGGACTCTAAATTTTTTTATCGTCCTTTAAAAAAAGAAGATATTGAAAATAATAAAATTTAAATTTATGTACAAAAATAAAAAAAAATATGGTCAAAATTTTTTAAGTGATATTAATTTATTAAAAAAAATAGTTAATGAGGCTAATTTAAAAAATAAAAATGTTGTAGAAATAGGTCCTGGGAAAGGAGCTTTAACACAATTTATTATTTTACAATCAAAAAAATTTTTAGCTTATGAAATTGATGAAAAATTAAAACCATTTTTAATTTTTGAAAAAAATGATAATTTTAAAATTATTTATGATGATTTTTTAAAAAGAAATTTAAAAGAAGATTTTTTTAATTATTTTGGCGAAGAGAAAATAACTTTAATTGGTAATTTACCTTACTATATTACAACTCCATTAATTTTTAAATTTTTAGAAGAAAAACAAATAAATTCTTTTACGATTATGTTACAAAAAGAAGTTGGTTTACGTTTATTAGCGAAACCAAACACAAAGAATTACAATGCTTTATCAGTTATTATACAATTTTTAACAAAAATAAAAAATATTTTAGAAGTTAACAAAAATATGTTTAAACCAAAACCTAAAGTAGATAGCATAGTTTTAAAGTTTGATAAAAAAAATCAAAAAAATTTAACAATAAATTTTAAAAACAATTTTTTTATTTTTGTTAAAATTTCTTTTCGTCAAAAAAGAAAAACTCTAATTAATAATTTAGAAAAAGGTTATAAAATTAGTAAAAAAAAAATAATTATTTTTTTTGATACTCATAATATTAAATATTGTATTAGAGCAGAACAATTAAGTGTTGAATTCTTTCAAGAAATTAGTTATTTCTGGTTTATATTTTTAAAAAACATAAATTGATTATCTTTTGTTTTATTGTGTTAGAATATTGTTATATTATAATTTTTTTAATAAAATTTATATTTAAATATTTGGATTTTGATAATAAATATGGGAGAGTTTTAAATTATATGCAAATAACAAATGTAAGAATTATATTAATGAAAAATCAAAAAAGTTTATTAAAAGGAATTGCTTCTATTGTATTTGATGATGTTTTTTTAGTACGTGATATTAGAATAATTGAAAATGAAAAAGGTATGTCTATTTCTATGCCTAGTAAAAAAACAGTTAAAGGAATTATTAAAAATATAGCTCATCCTTTGAATGCTGAAACAAGAAAAATGATAGAAATAGAAATTTATAAAGCTTATAATTTAAAAAAACAAGATTTAGAAAATGAAAATCAAGAAAAAAAAGAATTAAATTAATAATAAAATAAATTATCTTTTAAAAATTTATATAAAGGAGTTTAAAGAAAATTGTTACATGATTTTTTGCCACAAAATAAAGATAAAATATTAAAAACTCCTTTTATTTTATTTTTATTAGGTATAAGCATTTATTTATTTATATTTTTACCTTTTTTTTATTTTGATTTTTTCAATGATATATTTTTTTTATTTTTTTCAAAAGAATATTTTTCTGATAATTCTTGTTTATTAACAAAAATAATTTTTCAAATAATTTTAACATTCATTATTTTAATATTAATTGGTTATCATATATTATACGAAGGTTTTGTAGAAACTTTTAAAGAAACAATTAAAAATAAAAAATTCACTCCTAATATTCATATTTTGATGTTATTAGGAGCTTTAGGTTCTATTTTTATAAAAAATTTTAACGAATCAATTATATTAATCATTATTTTTTCAGGGGCTAATTTTTTAGAAGAATATGCTGAATCAAAAAGTCAGAAAGAAATAAAAAATCTTTTGAAAATGGCACCCACTGAAGCTCGTTTATTGAAAGAAAACAACAATATAGAAATTGTTGATGTTAAAAAATTAAAAATTGGCGATCATATAGTAATTTTAAATGGAGATCAAATACCCACAGATGGATTTATTTTTTCAGGTAATTCAACCATTAATGAGTCAAATATTACGGGCGAAAGTTTTCCTATTGATAAAAAAGAAGGAGATAGTGTATTTTGTAGTACTATCAATATAACAAATTCATTTATTATGGAAATAACATCTAAAAGCGATGAAACAATTTTTTCTAAAATAATTAAATTAGTACATCAGAATAAAAATAATATTTCTAAAAAAGCTAGTTTTATTAAAAAAATAGAACCTATTTATGTTAAATTAATATTGATTATTGTTTTTATAATTGTAATAATAGGTAATTTAAAGTATACAAATACTCAAGATTTATTTTATAGAATTATAATATTTCTAACAGTTGCATCACCTTGTGCTTTGGCTGTTGCAGATATTCCTGCTACATTATCGGCTATTTCTAATTTAGCTAATAAAAAAATATTATCAAAAGGCGGAAGAACATTAGAAATATTTTCTGATATAAAAAATATTGCTTTCGATAAAACAGGTACTTTAACTAAAGGAAAACCTGTAGTAGAAAATTTTATATTTAAAAATAATATATTAGAAAAAGATAAAAAAAAATATTTAGATATTTTATTTGCTATGGAAAAAAAATCTAATCATCCAGTTGCTTTTGCAATAAAAAATTTTTTAGAAAAAAATAAAAATATTGATAATGATTTAGAAATAGAAATTAAAAATTTACTTGGCGTTGGTGTTGAAACTTTTTATAAAAAACAATTTTATAAAGTTGCTAAAATTGATAAATTTACAAATGTTTCGGATTATATTGCATTAAAAACAAAAAAATTTTTATCAGAGGGAAAAACAGTTATTGGTTTAAGTTGCAATAATGAAATAATTATTTTAATAACTATTTTAGATAAATTAAGAGAAGAATCAAAAGAAGTAATTAAATATTTTAATGATTGCAAAATTAATACTTTTATGATTACTGGAGATAATTATCAAACAGCTTTATCTTTGAAAAAAAAAATTTTTATAAAAAAAATATTTCATAATGTTTTACCACATGAAAAATCAGAAATTATTACAAAATTAAAAAATAAATATGGAATGATAGCTATGGTAGGTGATGGCGTAAATGATACTCCTGCTTTAGTTAATGCTGATATTGGTATTACATTAAAAGAAGGAACTGATGTTGCTGTTGATGTTTCTGATGTTATTTTAATGCAAAATAATTTAAAACAAATTATTTATTTACATAAGATATCTATTAAATTAAAAAAAATTTTATGGCAAAATATTATATTTTCAATAACGATAATTTGTTTATTAATTTTTATAAATTTTTGTCCGTTTTATTTTTTATGTAAAGGTTTAAATTTAACTATAGCTGTATTATGTCATGAATTAAGTACTATTTTAGTAATTTTAAATGGATTAAGAATGTTAAAAAAAATTAAAAATATTTCAATATAAAAAATTTTTTAAAATATAAAACATTATTCAATATAAATATTATTATATTTTGAAACAATAAACATATTATAAAATAAAAAAATAATAACAATATTAAATCAAAAAACATAATAATAGAGAGATGTTAATTTAAAAAAATGATTAAAATAAAATTTAAAAAAATATTTTCTTTTCTAATAAAAATAAAAATAATTTTGTATTCATTAATACTAATTTATATGTTAGCAATATTGATACATGATTTTATAGATCCTAAAACAACAGTAAGACATCTTTTTTTAAATAAATATATAGTAAGTAGTGGTAGCATGCAACCAACTATAAAAGAAGGGGATGCAGTCGTTGTCTTTAGGATAAATAAAGTTGAAGAATTAAAAGAATCTATAAATCCTCATATTAAACCGAATGATAATACATTAAAAACAAACAGTAAATTTGATAAAAATAATGATAATGGAGATATTATAGTTTTTCAAAATAAACATAATCCTAAAGAAATGATTATTCATAGAGTTGTTGTAAATGACAAAAAAAATAAGAAAATAACTACTTTAGGGGATAATAATATAGGTTATAATCATTCTGATAAAGATATTGATTATGATCAAGTTGTTGGAAAATATATTTTTAAATTTAATAAAATATATTTATTTATATTAACATTTTTAATTTTATTTATATTATTTTTTGTTTTTTGATATATTTAAAAAAAATAAAAAAATAGGAATTTAAAAAATGTGGTATAAATTTATAAATAAAGAAAAAAATAAACCATACTTTAAAAGTATGGTTTATTTTTTAAAAAAAGAAATACAAAAAGGTAAAATTATTCTTCCTGAAACCAAAAAAATTTTTTTAGCTTTTAAATTAACGCCTTATGAAAAAGTAAAAGTAGTTATTTTAGGTCAAGATCCTTATTCTGGAGATAATCAAGCACACGGTTTATCTTTTAGTGTTAAAAATAATAAAACACCTCCTAGTTTGAATAATATTTTTAAAGAATTAAAAAATGATTTAGGGATTATAAATAATAAAAGTAATTTAAAATCATGGGCTTTAGAAGGTGTTTTAATGTTAAATTCTATTTTAACTGTCGAAAGATTTAAATCTTTTAGTCATAATAATATTGGTTGGCAAAAGTTTACTAAAAATATTTTTAAATTTTTACAACAAAGACAAAATATTGTTTATATTTTATGGGGTAAATTTGCTCAAAATTACGAAAAATATATTATTAAAGAAAAAAATTATATTATTAAAAGTTCCCATCCCTCTCCTTTATCATCTTATCGTGGTTTTTTTAATTCAAAACCTTTTTCTAAAACAAATGATTTTTTATCTCTTCGAAATATAAAAATTATTAATTGGAAAACATAATTAAAATATTTTAATATAAAAGATTTTTAAATAATATATTATTTAATAAAAATAATAAAAAAATAAATTTTAAAATTAAGTAATAAAATAAATAAAAAAGAGAAATGATATGAAAAAAAAACGTTATTTTGAAATTATTAGTAATTATATAAATAATAATATTAAAATACCTAAAAGACAAACTAAATTTAGTGCAGGTTATGATTTGGCATCTGCTGAAGATGTTATTTTTCAACCAAAAGAAATTAAATTATTACCTACTGGAGTTAAAGTTTATTTTGAACCAACAGAATTTTTAATGATTTGTATTAGATCTTCTGTTCCTATTAAAAAAAAATTAATATTATCTAATGGTGTTGGAATAATTGATCATGATTATTATAATAATAAAGAAAATGAAGGTCATATTTTTATTAGTTTGTATAATTTTACAAATGAAATTGTAAAAATTAATAAAGGTGAAAGAATTGCTCAAGGAATTTTTCAAAAATATTATATAGTTGAAGAAAAAATAGATAATCATATTTTGAATAATCAAAGAAAAGGTGGTTTTGGTAGTACTAATTATTAATATCTTATTATTAAATTTAAAAAAATATAAAAATTATGTTAAAATTTTAGATATGTATAATTGAAAAAATAATATGATTAAAATACATAAATAATGTTCGAATATCCTAGTGCTTTTAAATTAAAAAAGTGGATATTTTTAAGTTATTTAGAAGATAAAAACAAAAAGAGGAACTAAAAAAAATGGCTGTTGTTACAATTAAACAATTATTAGAATCAGGAATACATTTTGGACATATTACAAGAAAATGGAATCCCAAAATGAAACAATATATTTTTACTTCAAGAAATGGTATTCATATTATTGATTTAAAAAAAACAGTAGAAAAAATTGAAAAAGCTTACCAAGAATTACAAAAAATAGCTGCTGTTGGAGGTAAAATATTATTTTTAGCTACAAAAAAACAAATTAAAAATATAGTAAAAGAAGAAGCACAAGCTTCACAACAATATTATGTGGTTCAGAGATGGTTAGGTGGTACTTTTACTAATTTTAAAACTATTACACAAAGAATTAATTTATTGCATCAATTATATAAACAAGAAAAAGATGGTTTATGGAAAAAATTACCTAAAAAAGAAGTATCAAAATTAACACAAAAAAGAGAAAAATTAGAAAAATTTTTAGGTGGAATTAAAAATATGAAAACATTACCACAAGCAATTTTTATTGTCGATCCACAAAAAGAAATTATTGCAGTTTATGAAGCTGCTAAATTAGGGATTAAAATTTTTGGAATTGTGGATACTAATTGTGATCCAGATTTAGTAGATTATATTATTCCAGCTAATGATGATGCTATCAGAGGAGTAAAATTAATTACTTCAATTATAGCTAAAGCAATGAATAAAACAACAGAAATAAAGAATAATAATATTGATGAAAAAAATAATAAATTTATAAAATAATAATTTAATTTATTATTATTTTTTAATTAATCAATTTTAAAAAAAGGATAAAAAATAAAATGCAATTTGATGTAGAAAAAATAAAATTTTTAAGAAACGAAACTCAAGCAGGAATTATGGATTGTCAAACAGCATTAATTAATTCTAAAGGTGATATCGAACAAGCTATTGTTTTTTTAAGAAAACAAGGTATTAAAAGAGCATCTGAAATAACTGGAAAAAAAACATTAGGTGAAGGTTTAACTAATGTAATTATAGATAATAATGAAGCAGTTTTATATGAATTAAATTCTGAAACAGATTTTGTTGCAAAAAATAAAATTTTTTTAGATTTATTAAATTTATTAGGAAAAATTTTATTAAAAGAAGTTAAACCAAATATGAATATAGATGAAATTTTAAATTTAAATATTAAAGATAAAAAAATTAAAGATTTATTATTTGAAACAACTTCTATAATTCAAGAAAAAATTTGTTTGAGAAAAGTTATCAAGGTTATTAAAAAAGATGACGAAAATTTTGAAATGTATAAACATCAAAATGGTTTTATTTCTGTTTTAGTAATTGCTCAAAATAGTAATAAAAATAGTAAAAAAGATATTTTAGAAGATATATGTATGCATATAGCAGCAAAAAAGCCAAGATTTTTAAATAAAGAACAAATAGATTCAGAAATATTAAATCAAGAAAAATTAATTATTGAAGCACAAGTAAATAAAGAATTAATAAAAGAAAAAAAAGTTAATATAAAAGAAAAAATTATAGAAGGTCGTTTAAATAAATTTATTCAAAATATTTGTTTCATGGAACAACCTTTTGTAAAAAATCCTGAACAAAAAGTAAGAGATTATTTAAAAGAAAAAAAAATTAAAATTATCAATTATTGGCGTTTAGAAGTTGGAGAAGGTCTTAAAAAAATATAAAAAAATAAAAATATTTATATTTTTTTAAAAATTATTTTTGGAATAGGGAAAATATTATTTTATGTATAAAAGAATTCTTTTAAAATTGAGTGGTGAAGCGTTAAAAGGTAATAAAAATTACGGTATAGTGGATATTTATGAAATACGTAAAATAGTTGAGGAAATTAAAGAAATTAAAAAATTAGGAACTGAAATAATTATTGTAGTTGGTGCAGGTAATATTTGGCGCGGATTTAATGGACAACAAAAATTTGGAATAGATAGAGTACAAGCTGATTATATAGGTATGTTAGGTACAATTATGAACTCTTTAATTTTACAAGATGTTTTAGAAAAAATAAATATTCAAACTAGAGTAATGACGGCTTTTTCTGTACCAACAGTAGCGGAACCTTATATAAGAAGAAGAGCTTTACGTCATTTAGATAAAGGTAGAGTAGTTATATTGGGTGCTGGTTTAGGTTCTCCCTATTTTTCTACAGACACGGCTGCTGCTTTAAGGGTTATTGAATTAAAAGCTGATGTTTTTTGTATGGCTAAATTTGGTGTAGAAGGTGTTTATGATAAAGATCCTAGGAAATTTAAAGATGCTGTTTTATTATCAAAAATAACTCATGAGCAATTAATTTCAAAAAAATCAGATATAATGGATGTAACAGCAGTTTCTTTATGCTGGGAAAACAATATAGATATTTTAGTGTTTAATATGAGTATTAAAGGTAATATAAAAAAATCTTTTTTAAAAGAACAAATCGGAACAATTATTACTTCTAAAAATAAGGATAAATAAAATGCAAGAACAAGCTAATGAAATTTTAGACAATATTCAAAAAAAAATGCAAAAATCAAGTAATGAAATGTTAAAAAAATTATCTAGTATTAGAACGGATGTATCTAATCCTAATATTTTAGATAAAATTAAAATTAATTATTATGGAGAAAATATATCTTTAAAACAATTAAGTTCTATTAGTGTTATTAAAGGAAACCAATTGAACATAAAACCATACGACATTAAATTAACACAACAAATTAAAAAAGCTATTTTAGTTTCAGATTTAGGAATAAATCCAGAAGTAATTAATAATTCATTTATTCAATTAAATTTTCCACCATTAACAGAGGAAAGAAGAAAAGAATTAACTAAAGAAGTTGGAAAAATTTCTGAAAATACTAAAATTGTAATTAGAAATATTCGTCGTGAATGTAATGATAAAATTAAAAAAATTAAATTAACAAAAGATTTAGAGTTAATTTTTTTTAAAAAAATTAAAATTTTAACTGATAAATATATTGGATTAATAGAAAAACAAACTGACGATAAAAATAAAGAATTAAAAATTATAAAAAATTTCAAGAATATAAAATAAAAATATTTTTAATTATAATATAAATTATAAAAGGAATTATATGTTGAAGCAAAGAATAATTACTGGAATATTTTTATTTTTATTTTTATTTTTTTTAATTTTTTTATTTTCTATAATAGAAATAGCACAAACGACAAAACAAAATTTATTAATTTTATTAGGATTTTTTTTTATTGTTTTATCTAATAAAGAAATTTTTACTATGTTTGAAAAAGAAAAAAAAATAAAATTAAATCATAAAATATTTATTTTAATATTAAGTATAATAGTTTTTTTATTTTCTTTATTGCGATGGCTAAATAATGATACTAATATTAGTAATCAAAAAAATTCAATCATACAATGTTTATCAATATTTTTTTTATTTATAATTTTATTATTGTTAATATTTTTTGTTATTTATGATAATTTTACAGCCAAAGATTTAGGAATAAATTTTATTATCATATTTTATATTAGTATCGGAACATCAAGTTTTTTATCATTTTTTATAAACAATAAAATTTTTTTTTGGTATATTATTTTAATTACTGTTTTAACAGATATTTTTTCTTTTTTAACTGGTTCTTTATTTGGCAAAAAAAAAATATTTCCAAATATAAGTCCTAATAAAACTTTAGAAGGATATATATATGGTAGCATATTATCTACTTTTATTGTTTGTTCAATTTTTTTTGTCTATTATAAAAAAATTTTTTTTATAACAACATATAAAATAATAAACATTTATTTTTTTATTATATTTACTTTTTTTAATTCTATTATGGCGCAAATAGGTGATTTAATAAATTCTAAATTTAAAAGAAATTATAATATTAAGGATTTTGGAAAATTACTTCCTGGTCATGGTGGATTATTAGATCGTTTTGATTCTTTATTATTTATTTCTTTATTTATAAATTTTATTTTTCAATTAAACATATTTACATTTAATAATATTAATAATTAAAAAATCCAAAAATATTAATATAACAAATAATATAAAAAAATTTGGTATAATATTTTTTGGATTATTTTATGTAATTAATTTAATTTTTTTATTAATGTAAAAGCAAAATCAAAAACAGTTTCAGGAGAACGAGAAGTAATTAAATTATCACTAATTACTGTTGAAATATTAGGACAATAGTTTCCTTCTATTAATGTTTCACATCCTGGATAACAAGAAAATTTATGTTCTTTTAATAAACCTAATTTACCTAAAAACACTGGGGCAGCACATATAGCACCAATTATTTTATTATTTTTATAAAAGTGATTAATAATATCTAAAATTTTATCTAAATCATAATCATTTTTATTTATCACTGATTTAACATAAGGTCCTCCGGGAATAATTAAAAATTTATAATCATTATAATTTATATTTTCTAGATAACAATCTGCTTTTAAATTTAATCTTGTAGCAGAAAAAACATTTAAATTTTTATTATTAGTTGTAGTTACTATATCAAAATTATTTTTTTTTAAAATAGCTCGTGTAACTAAAGCTTCACAATCTTCAAAACCATTATACAAAATTAATAAACCTTTCATAAGTACCTCTTTATTCATATTTTTTAAAAATAATAATCAATAATTGTTAATATAAATTTAATCATCATTTTTTTTAATTATACATAAATATATAATTATTATGCAAATTATTTTTTAAAAAATTTAATATTAATTTAAAAAATTTTTATTAAATGATAAAAAAATAGATAAATTTAAATAATTATTTATTAAAAAAAAGAAAAATATAAAAATGAAAATAAAAAAATTAAATTTAGCTCGAGATATTTTAAAAATATTAAATAAAAACGGATTTGAAGCCTTTATTGTAGGTGGAGCGGTTAGAGATTATTATTTAAATTTACCATTTTTTGATGTAGATATCATTACTAACGCTTTAACCTTAGATTTAATTAAAATTTTTAAAATTAATTCTAATAATATAAAATATGGTTCTTGTAATATTTATTTTAAAAATAACAAATTTGATATAACTACTTATCGAATTGAAGAAAAATATAAAAATAATAGATATCCTGAAAAAATAATTTTTACTAATGATGTAACAAAAGATCTTTTAAGAAGAGATTTTACTATTAACAGTCTTTTAATGGACGATCAAAAAAATATCATTGATCATTTGGATGTATTATCTGATATTAAAAATTCTATTATTAAAACAATAAAAGAACCTGAAAAAAAATTTCAAGAAGATAGCATTAGAATGTTAAGAGCTTGTTATTTTCAAGCAAAATTATGTTTTGAAATAGAAATAAATACAAAAAAAGCTTTAAAAAATAAAAGTTATTTATTAAAAAAAATTTCTAAAGATAGAATTTTACAAGAATTTATAAAAATTATTTCTCAAAAAAATTTTCATAAAGCTTTTATAACCCTAAAGGAAACTAATATAATAAATGTTTTAAAAGGTTTACAAAAAGGTATTAATTTTTGTATTGAAAATAAAATAAAAAAAATAAACAAAGATGTTTTTTTTATTTTATCTTTAATATTGGATAAAAAAATGTTTAATTATTTTAATTTTTCTAAAAAAGATCAAAAATTATATAAAACTGTTGAATTTTTATTTAATAAAAAAAAATTAGATATAAAATGGTTATTATTTAAATATGACTTAGAAATATGCTTATTAATTAATAAAATTAATTATTTATTTAAAAAAGAAAAAAATAAAACTCAAAAAATAAAAATAATTTATAAAAATTTAATTATTAAAAAAAATTTAGATTTAAGAATTTCATCTATAGAAATTTTAAAAATAATCAAAATTCCACCTGGTTTATGGTTAAATAATTTAAAAAAAAAAATTATTAAATTAGTTTTAGATGGAAAAATTATAAATGATAAAAAAAATTTATTAAATTATGTCATAAAAATTAAAAAAGAAATGATTAAAAATAATGTTTGAAAAAGAAATAAATCAAGAATATATTTTAGTAGGAAAAGTAATAAGTATTAATCAAGGAGAAAATTTTTATAATTTAACATTAAAATTAACTAATAATAAAGATATTAATATTAAATTAAATACAAATGAAAAACAACCAATTATAAATAAAATATATCAATTTAAAGTTATTTGTATTTTAAAAAAAGAAAGAAAAATTTTAATAAATAAAGAATTTGATTTAGTGGAAAATATTTTAACAGTACACGAATTATATCGATTATTTTCTCATTTTTTTCCATGTACTAAAGTTAATTTTACTGTTACACAAAAAATTATAGAAAATTATTTATATAAAATAAAAAATACTATAATTTTTAATATTACTAAAAATTTATATGAAAAAAATAAAAAATCTTTTTTAATACATCCTGCAGCTTTGAAAATGCACCATACTTATTATGGTGGTTTAAGTATTCATACTGTTAATATTTTAAAAACATCAGATATTTTTATTGAATTATTCCCTTATTTAAATGTAGATTTGATATATGCCGGTATTATTTTGCATGATATGGCAAAAATTAGAGAATTAAATGATTTAAGTAGAACATACACTAAAGAAGGTGTATTATTAGGTCATTTAGTAATGATGAATAATGATATTACAGAAGAAGCTCTTTTGTTAAATTATCAAAATAAAGAAGAAGTTTTGATTTTAAAACACATTATAATTTCTCATCATGGATTATTAAATTTTGGTGCTTTACAAAAACCTAAAATAGGAGAGGCTCTTTTAATTTGGTATTTGGATACCATAGACAGTCAGTTTTCTGTTTTGGGAGAAAATTTAAAAAAAATTGAAAAGGGTAATTTTACAGAGTCAATATCAGTTTTAAATAAAAATTTTTTTTATAAACCTAATATATAAAATAATTGATATGATTTTAATTTAAATATTTAAATTAAAAAACCATTTTTTAATGGTTTTTTTGTGTTTATAAAATTAAATTAAAAAAATATTGCTAATTAATTGAAATATCTTTATAATCAACAGGAAAAATTTTTAAATGATTATAATTATTAATTATTCTAGAAATTGGGCATTTTTGATGTGTTGCTTCTAAAATAACTTTACTATCTTTTAAAGAAAAACTTTCTATTCCTATTTTCAAAATTAATTCAAAATAAAAACCTTGTTTATCTTTGTGTACATTGGAAACTAAATTAATTTTTATATCTAAATCATTAAATCCTTTTTGTAAAAGAATTTTTTTAGATGTTTTATAAAAACAAATTATCCAAGATAAACAAAATAATTCTTGAGGATCGCTTTGGTTTTGATTATTTGGTGTTAAAGCAGAAGTTAATTTATTTTTAATATTATCTTTAATAAAAATAAAATCATTTAATTTTTTTTCATAAAAAACAGTTACTTGAAAAGCCATATATTTATATTTCCCCGGGAAGTTATTTTCAAAATAATAAAAATATATTAATCAATAAAATAAATTTTTTTAAATTCTCGATATTTTTTAATTAATTTATATACTTTAGGATTTATATAATAAAAACTTTGTTTTGATTTATTATTAATGTTTTTATCATCATCATTATTATTATTATATTTAATGACAATAAATAAATTACTTAAAATATGAGTAATTTTATGATTATCATTTAATTTATGGATTATATTTGGTTCTTTACATAAAGTTTTTAAAATTTCTTTTTCTAGTGAAGAACATGTTAATAAATATTTTTTTAACTTATAAAACCATATTTTTTTATCACAAAAATCCATTAATATTATGATTAATATAACTAAAAAAAATAAAATTAAAAATGATGTAAATTCCATTATATTATTAAATACAAATTAATCATTTTGTTTTTTTCATACTTTCGACAATTTGTTTAATTTGTTTTTCTGAAGGTGTTCTTCCCATTTGTTTAAACATTTCTCTAATTTGTTTTTCATTAACAAGAGGATTTTTTATTAAATATTTTTTGAATCCAAAAAACATCAAAGCAGCTCCAATTATAATGCCTAAAGATAAACATGTAATTTCAGTCCACATTTTTTTATTTCACCTTTCTATTTTTAATAGCTTAATTATACTTTAATTTTTTTTTTTTGATAAAATTTTATTTTTTTATTACCTTGTTTTTTATCTTTAATTAAATTTATTTGATCAATTTTATCAGGCAAAATAATTCTTTTATCAATTTCACAAACAATAAAACCATTATCTTTTATAATTAAATTTAAATTTTTTAGTAAAGATAAATAAAATTTAAAATTATATGGAGGATCAATTATAATTAAATCAAAAATTTTTTTATTTTTTAAAAAAATTTTTAAAATTCTGGAATAATCACCAAAAAATAATTTAAAATTGGAAGATGTTAAATTAAGTTTAATTTTATTTTTATAAATAGTTTTTATAGCGGAAACAGAATTATCAACTAAATAAATTTTTTTAGCATTTCTGCTTAAAGCTTCGAAACCACATGCTCCACTACCAGAAAATAAATCTAAAACATATTTATTTTTTAACCAAGATCCTAAAGTATCAAAAATAACTTTTCTAATTAAATGAGTAGTTGACTTAGTTTTTACAGAAGGAACTAATTTTAATTTAAAACCTTTATATTTTCCGCTAATAATATACATAATAGTATTTCATAATTTTATTTTTTTCTAATTTTATTTTTTAAAGTTGATAAAATTTCTTGTTGTTCTTTATGTATAATTTTCCCTTTTTTTTTATGAAAATTATAATTAAAATCTAAAAGTTCATAAACTGCTTGATTTAAATCAATAAAAGCTAACTTTCTAAAATAATCAACTTGTGTATAATTTCTCTGAGGTTCTATTTTATCACTTAATAAAATTATTTTATCTAATTTGTTCATAATTTTATGTCCCCAAACATGTTTTCTTAAAGCATTTAAAATTTTAATATCATCTATTTTAAATTCTTCTTGTAAAATAACTGCTGTACTAAAGGCGTGGTATATATGTGGAGTAAATTGATATTTTTTAATTATTTTAGGCGTTAAGTGAGATATATGAAATTCTAAAGGTTCGTTTTTAGTATAATCATGCCATAAAGCGGCCACTTGAGTTTGAAACATATTTTCTTTATAAAAACGTGATAATTTAATAGAAATGCGATGAACACCTAAAATATGGTTTAATCTTTTTTGATCATTTTGAAATTTTATCTTAACTTTTTTAATAATTTTTTCTATTAACATAAAAAAACATTTACCTTACTTTTAAAATTTTCAATAATTGGCAAATTTTTTCAATTTATTTTCATATATTTCATTTTTTTTTTTTTTTATTTTTTTTAAAATTATTCTTTCTATCCAAAAACGTTTAAATTTTGTGAATAAAAATTCTTTTTCTCTATTTATAGGCTTAACCAAAATTGTTTTAATTTTCATTTTGCTAGCACCCAAAACATCAGTTACTAATTGATCTCCAACCATTAAAACTTTATTAAATGGTAAATTAATTAATTCTAGTGCACGTTTAAATCCAAATACAGAAGGTTTTTTATAAAAAAAATTTAAATAAACATACAAAAAATCATTATTACAAATTTTTTTTAATTTTTTTTTAGAAGCATTAGAAAGAATAACAATTTGAAAATTTTTTTTAATTTTTTTTAAAAATTTTTTAGTAAAGTTGTTTAAATTATTATCTGAATAAGACATTAAAGTGTTATCCAAATCAAAAAATATACCTTTAAAACCTTGACTTAAAAATAAATCATAAGGAATTTTAAATATATTATCAAAGTAAAAATCAGGAATATATTGAGATAATTTACAATTCATTCTGTTCTACTTTCAAAATTTCTACTTGAAAATTTTTACCAGTTTCTGATTGAATTGTAATTTTTTCTCCAACTTGATGTCCTCTGATACCTTTACCTAAAGGACAGTCAATAGAAATTTTATTCAAAGAAGGATCTGTTTCTAAAATACCAACTAGGTGAAAACTTTTTTTTATATTGTTTTCTAAAAAATTTAATTCTACTATTTTACCAATATTAACTTCTTTATTTTTTAAACTTTTAATAATTTTAACATTTTTTAAAATAGTTTGAATTTCTAAAATATTATTTTCAATTAAAGCTTGTTCGTTTCTAGCAGCATCATAATCGGCATTTTCAGATAAATCACCTTGTTCTCTAGCTTCTTTTAAGGCTTTTAAATTTTCAATTCTTTTAATTTCTTTTAAATATTTTAATTTTTCTTTTAATTTTAATGCTCCAGATTGTGTTAATTCATAAATTTTTTTATCTTCCATTTTTTAAATCCTTTTTTTAAATTCTAAATTATAAATATGATTTTTTATATAACAAATTATATTTATTTTAATATTTATTATTATTTTAAATATTATTATTTTGATAATCTAAAAAATTTTGCAAAATAAACATAGCGGCAATTTCATCTTTTAGTTGTTTTATTTTTTTTTTATTTTTGTTATTATTTTTTAAAAATATTAAAGATTGTTTTGTAGATAAACGTTCATCCCATAAAATTATTTTTATATCAAATTTTAAATAATCTTCTAATCTTTTTTTAAAATTAATGCTTATTAATCCCTTAACTCCTAAATCGTTATTCATATGCTTAGGAAATCCTAGAATAATTGTTTTGATATTTTTTTGAATAATCAATATTTTTAAAGGTTTTAATAAATAATTATATTGGTGATTAGGGAAATTTAAAGTTTTAAAATTAATAGAAAAAATGCCTTTTTCAGAAATAGAAATACCTAAAGTTTTTTGACCTAAATCAAGACCTAAAAAAGGAGGAAAATAAATCATGATAAATTATTATTCCAATATTTTAAAACTGAGTTTAATTTATTTGTATGTTTAGTACTTCCTTGAGCAAATTTATTATTACCACCACCAAAACCTTCTGTTATTTGAGATATTTTTTTTATTATTTGCTCGGCGTTTAAAGTTTTACTTTTGCAAAGAAAAAAAATTTTATCATCTTGTAAATAACAAATTAATAATATTTCCATTTTAAATTTAATAAATAGATGTTCTAATAAATATTTAATTACTTCCATTTCCATCTTATCTTTTATTTTTAAAAACATTTTAGAAGTAATTTTTAATGGAATAAATTTTTTTATATTAGATAAAACATATTTTTTTTGATGTTCTAATAATTCTTTTTTAAAAAAAATAAAATTTTGTTGTAGATTTTTTAAATATAATTTATAATTTAAAATATCTTGAAAACTTTCTGTTATAATGATATCTTTCGGTATTAACAATTTAAAATTAGGTACAGACATTTTTTTTGCTTTTTTAATAATATTTTTTTTTTCATCTAAGTAATAATTAATTTTTTTATTTAAAATATTTATTGCATTCAAACCTACAGAAGCTTCTATTCTATAAATTCCTGAACTTATTAAATTACAAGATAAAATAATTATTTTTTTTAAATCTTGAGTATTTTTTGCATGTGTACCGGCGCATAATGTTATAGAATAATCATCCATTTGAACAACTCTTACTATTTTAGGATATTTTTTATATTTAAAATACTTTATATTGGGTATTTTTTTAGCATCAGAAAATAATATCTCTTTAATTATAATATTTGTTTTTTTTTTAATCCATTTATTAACTTGAGTTTCTAATTTAATAATGTCTTTGGGTTTAATTTTTTCATAATGATTAAAATCCCATCTTAATAAATTATTTCCTATGAAAGAACCTTTTTGTTCAACATGCTTGCCTAAAATTAATATAATAGCATCATGTAATAAATGAGTGGCAGTATGATGCAAAGATATTTGTTTTCTTATATTAACATCAATTTTAGCAATTACCTTTTGACCTTCATAAAATAAGTTACTTTGGATTTGATGTAATAATTGTCCATGATGTAAACGAATGATTTTTTTTACTGGTATATTGTTAATAAAACCTATATCATTAATCTGACCTCCCATATTAGGATAAAAAGGTGTTTGTTCTAAAATAATACCTTCTTCAAAAATTTTAATAACTTTAGTTTTAATTTCTGTAATATTATAACCAATAAAATCGCTTTTATCTGTAAAATTTAAGAATTTATCATTTTGTTTTTTAATATTTAATTTAAAATTTTGATTTAATTTTGATAAGTTTTTATGTGATTCTAGTTTTTTAATAAAACCATCATTATCTACAATAAAACCTTTTTTGTTACAATAATTTAAAATAATTTCTTTTGGAATTCCATAAGTATCGTATAATTTAAAATATTTATCTCCGCTTAAAAAATTATTTTTTATTAAATTGAAAATTTTTTCTTCAGAATTTTCAAGCATATCGAAAAATTTTTTTTCTTCTTTATAAATTATTTTTTCTAAAATACTTTGATATTCTTTTAATTTAGGATAAAAAAAATGATTTTGTTTTATAACTGTAGATATTAATTTATATAAAAAAGGTTCTTTAAAATTTAGATTTTTTCCTTTTTGAATTGCTCTTCTTAAAATTTTTTTTAACACATATCCTCTTCCATCATTGGCGAAAATAACTCCATCTCCAATAGCAAAAACTAAAGTTCGGATATGATCGGAGATAATTTTAAAATTTTCTTGATTTTGATATTTAATAGAACTTAAAGATGATATTTTTTGAATAATTGGTAAAAAAATATCTGTTTCAAAATTATTTTCAACATCTTGAGATATACAAGTTAATCTTTCTAAACCTGCACCAGTATCAATATTTTTACTTGGTAATTCTTGATAAATATTTTTTTTGTTCTTAGGGTTAAAATTATATTGTGAAAAAACAATATTCCAAATTTCAACAAAACGATTATTTTTTATATCTTTTTCTATTAATTCTTTACCTTTTGAGTGATATTTTGGACCTCGATCAAAAAATATTTCTGTACAAGGACCACAAGGGCCTTCACCTATATTCCAAAAATTGCTTTCTAAAGAAATCAAATTTTCGGGTTTAATATTTTTTTTTAACCATAAATCTAATGTTTCCGTATCTTTATGATAATAAGTAATATAAATTTTATTAGAATCCAACGCAAACCATTGTTTTGACATTAAAAGTTCATAAGCAAAATCGATAACTTCTTTTTTAAAATAATCACCGATTGAAAAATTACCCAACATTTCGAAAAATGTATGATGTGTAGACGTTTTTCCAACATTTTCAATATCGTTTGTTCTTAAACATTTTTGAATATTGACGATACGAGAATTAATAATAGGTAAAGAACCATTAAAATATTTTTTTAAAGGAGTAACTCCTGCATTAACCCATAATAAAGTTGGATCGTTTTCTGGTATCAATGAAAAAGAATTTTCTGGATAATGTCCTTTATTGATAAAAAATTTTAACCACATATTTTTAATTTCTAAAGAAGTCATTTTTTTCATTTAATTTTTTGCCTTATTTTTTTTAATTTTATTTATATTTTATATATCTATTAGAATTTAATTTTATCATTTTTTATTTATGTTATCAACTTTAAATATTTTTAATAATTATATTTTGTATTATATATTTTTATTTATAATTGATTTTTATTTTAAAATTAATGTTAGAATTATTAATAAAGAATATAAAATAAAAAAAGGTAAAAAAGATGGATAAAAAAGAAATTCAAAAAAATACTAAAGAATTTTATCATTATCGCAAAAATTATATTAATGCTTCAGAAATATCAACTATTATGGGTTTAAATCCATATGAAACTAAAGAAGAATTAATTAAAAAAAGATTATTGACTTCTAAATTTATTCAAAATGAAGCAATCGAACACGGTCGAAAAATGAAACCTAAAGCAAATTTATTTTTTAGTATCAAAATGAAAACAAATTATAAACCAATAACTTTAGTTAAGGATATTTTTTTCACAACTTTAGATGGTTATGATGAATCAAAAAAAAATTTATTAGGCATTAAATGTCCGTTTAGACCAGAAAATTTAGAATGGGAAAATTTTTTTAAAAAAAAAATAATTCAACCTTACTACTGGGCTCAAATACAATGTCAATTATATATTTCAGAAAGTAACTTAGGTTATTTTTTAGCATTTATTAATTCTGAAAAATTTCAATTTATAACTATTAAACCAGATGTAAAATTTATAAAAAATATTATTCAAGAAGGACAAAAATTTAAACAATTGTTGAATAAATATCAAAATAAATTTTAAAAAAAATAAATTTAATGAGTTTTTTTCATTTTTAAATTAATTATTTTTTTAAAATATTTTTTTATATTATTTATCTTAATTTGTTCATATTATTTTAAACTTGTATTGTTTCAAAACTTTAAACTTTTTAAAAAAAACAAAAAAATAAAAATGTTAAATGAATTAAATAATAAAATTGAAATTAAAGTTCCAGCATTTTTATTAAATCCAAAAAATAAAAATTTATATCATGAAATTTTGATATTTTGTGAAAAACTAATTGCTTATTATTACTAAAAAATTTAAAATACCTAGAATGTTCGAATTTGCATATTTATTCCAATAAGTTTATTTCATTTGAAATAAAACTTTAAAAAAATTGTGATAGATTAAGATTTTTTGGATTTTATCCCTATTTACTATGAGTTCTAGATACTTCCGTATAAGCAAGTTTCTAATCATACGGCGATTTTAAATTTCTATTTTATTAAGTTGTTTTAATTTCGATGAAAGTTTAAGAATAGTTATTTAATTCAATTGCAGATATCACATCCGCTTTCTTTCATCATCTGAAATTTAAAACGCTAAATTTAGTTCCTCTTTCACCCTGTAAAAGTAGTTACCCTTATTTCCTGGGTGGGAATATTAACTTAATTATTCCAAATTAATTTTTATTCCTACGATTACTATGATTCTTCTTTCTCCTTGAATCTATTACTGTAATAATGTTTTAACTACCGAAAGGCAGTGATTTTTATAAAAATCAAAGTTACTCAAAATTACTACCTAATATTTTTAAGCGATCTGATTCCTGGCTTAGGTAAATACAGTTTAGCTTGGTGAAATCAGAAAAAATTGGTAACTTAATTGTTAATTAAATTGATAATTTTAAATATTCTAAAAAAAATATTTAAATACTTCTGATTAAAGATTTTTCCTATTGTATCTTTAAGTTAAGATATTATCTGATTTTTAGGTCTTAAGTTCATTTTCGAATTTTTATATGCCTTAATATTTTCATTTTGCGAAATCATCTTGATTCAATAGTTTCTCCTCAATCCGCTTTAAATCTCTGTTGTAATCTTAAAGCTTTTCATTTTTAAGACCGAGAATATTTGATGTATTCTCATTATCAATACAATTGTAAATGGTTATTTTATAATTAATTTCGGTATTCTTTTGAACTTCCTTTTGGGATAAAAAAAAGAATCTTGAAATAAGAGTCTTGAATGTTTTGATTAAAATTAATTTTTTGGGTTAATTTTTGTTTTTTTTAAAAATAAAAAAATCTTTAAATTGAATAATTTAAGAGTAAACTTTATTTTTATAAATTATTTATAAAACAAAATTTGAATTATTTTTTAAAAATTTTTGAAAACGATGAATATTAAAAAAATTATTAGTTTCATTTAATATTTGATTAACTAAAATATTTGTTTTTTTTAGTCCTGGACCATCAATAATATAAATAAATTTATATTTTTTAAATTTATTAATAGTTCTGCTAAATTCTAACATACGATTTAATTCACTATTAATTTTAGAACCTGAAACATTGAAAAAACTACATTCCAAAAAATAAATAGTTTCATTTTTTTTGAAAATAAAATCTATTCTTTTAGTTTCGGTTAATTCTGCTTCTTTTAAGATATCTTTTAAATTTATTTCTTTTTTAAATTCAATTTTATTTTTTTTTAAAATATCTTCAATTAATTTAGGTAAAAATAATCCAGATTTGTTTTTTCTTGAGTTGGAACTTAATCCGATTAAAATGCCTAAAATATAACTTTCAATATTTTGTTGATATTGAGAATTCAAAAAAATTTTAGATAAAAGATTTGATTCTTTTATAAAATTTATAACAATATTTTTATTTTGGTGATCGAAAACAATTTCTTGATTTCGATTATTAAAATAAATAAACTTTTCTTTTCTCCAAAAACAATTATTAGCGATTAATATAGGTAAAAACTCGAAAGTGGCTGGGTTTTTCTCCCAACATAAATTTAATTTATTAAAAAATTCTTGTTCTGTTAAAGATTTAAGGTTATTCCATTTTTTAATAATTTCTTGATTTTTAACTATAAAATTATTAACTTTTTCCCAAGGGACATAATCTTTTAAATCATAAGAAGTATTTTTTAATTCTTTAAAAAATAATAAATGATCGATTTGTTTTTTTTGATTATGGCTTAATTCATAATTGGTGATAATTAATTCATCAGTATTATTTTTCCGATTGTCACTTTGAGAATTAATAAATCTATTAACCGGTATTTTTACAAAATAAAAAGCTTGATATAATTGATTAATTAATTGGGTATCATGATTAGTTAAAACCCATTTAACCCCCTTTAAATGGGCTTCTTGTAAACATTTAGCTAATTCTACTTGCTGGGTTTTATTAAAACCTTCGGCGTTATAACTATTAAAGGTTTTAGTATCGGAATCATAAGGCGGATCACAAAAAAGCAAATCATTTTTTTGAGTTTGCGAAATGATCTTTTGATAATCTTGCTTTAAAATTTCAATGTCATTATTTTTTAAAAAAGCAATCAGGGCTTGAAGATTAGTAGCATTAATAATATTCCCCAAGGTGATCTGATCTTGGCCATTGAAAGGCGTATTGAATTGATTTTTAGAATTAACGCGATAAAGTCCATTAAAACAAGTTTTATTAAGGAAAATAAACCGCGCGGTTTTATTAATATCATCGAATAAATTAATATCTTGTTGACGTAAATGATAATAAAAAGCTTTTTTTTCGGTATTTAAAGCTTTAACATATTTTTTCAATAACTTAATCACCTGGACCGATTGATCTTTTAAAGTTTTCCAAGCGGTGATTAATTCTTCATTAATATCCGATATCATAGCTTTTTGAGGTAATAAATTTAAAAAAACACTGCCACCACCTAAAAATGGTTCAAAATATGTTTCATATTCGATATTCATAATAATATTTAAAAACGGTAATAATTGTTTTTTTCCTCCTGCCCATTTAACAAAAGGTTTGATGCTCGCTGTTTTTTTCATTTTATTTAATTCCTACTATCATAGTTTTGATTATTCATTAAATGATATCATAAATATTTTATATCATAAATAGTTAAAATATATTGATAATTTTGGTATTTTTGGATTAATATTGATATTTTATTTTTCTATTTTTGTTATTTTTATTAAAAAAATATTTGTTTTAAATGTCTATAAATCAATTATTTGATTTTACTTAATTTTTTTAAATAAGTGTTTTTTTCTAATTATTCTTTGAATTTTGTTAAAAGTTCTAAGTATTTTTTTGGGATTTTCTGTTTTTTAATACAACTTTCATGTTAAAATTATTCTTTAAAACTCAAAATTAAATTAATAATTTTCTATCTTTTCAAACTCAGAAAATATTTTTTTCGTACTAATAAGTGTCTAAACTTTTTATGATAATTCTTTAGTTTCGAAAGATATTTTTTTAAATATTTGAGTCTTATTACTATATATTTAGGTGAAAAAAGTTAAAAAGTTTTAAACAAACTGTCAAGAAATTTATTTTTGTAATTACTGGTGTTGCTGGGGTTGCAACTGAAAAATTAGTGGATGTAGTAGTTGATATTTTAGAACAAAAAACTGGATGCCTTAGAGGAAGCCAGTCAAGTAATTAACTGGGTAGAAAATAAAATTATTGTTATTACTGATATAGTTGATGATATTTCAGTAGTTCGTGATTTAGCAAGAGGAGGTTTAGAAGTTTGAGAAACTTTCGGAAAAACAACTAGTTATCCTGTTAATGTTTTTAATGAATTAGGTAAAAATGTTTTTAATCAAAATAATTATAAAGAAGTAGAAAATCCTTTCGATGTAGCTGAAAATATTGGTAAAGGTACCGCATTAACTTTTGAAAGTATTGGTAAAGCAACATTTAATACAGTTAAATATATTGGTTACGGTACTAAAGACACTATTTTTAAACTTTCCTGTTGCTTATTTTAAAAAAATATTTTTAAATTATAAAAAAATATCAAGAAAGGAGGCGATTATTATTCAATACAAACAAATAATTAAAAATACAATCGCTTTTTTTATTTTAAGTTTTATTTTTTTTATTGTTTTACTAGAATTAAAAAAAAAATTATTTTTTAAGAAAATTTTTTAATTTATTTGGGTTTACTGTTTTAGCTATAATTATAAAGTTATTAATTTCAATTTTTCATCCCTCTATAAATCAAAACCCGATTTATAATAAAATTAATTATATATTAATTCATTTTGCAGTTATTATGGTTATGTTTAGCGATAATATATATTTTTTGTGAAATTTTTGGCTGTTTTTAGTGTTACTATGTAAAATTATTTCAATTATTAGGAATTTTTCGTTTTTTAGAAAATGATTTTAATAAAACTATTAATTCTCATAAATATTTTCCGATTAGTATAAGGTATTCTGAAAAATCAAAAGAAAAAACTCAAAAACCACAATCAATTAAAAAGGATTAATAAAAAATATTAAATAACTCGTAAACTGAGAGTCATTTTTTTTAAACAACTTCAACTTTATTATCGCTAATTTTTAAACTTTAAAAATTCTTTAATAAAATTTTACCTATGTCAATTTTAAGTGTTTTAAAAATTATATTTTTTTTTAATTTTTTAAAAAATCAATTAATTTGACTTTGATTTTTTTCTGGTTTATTAATCCATAAGAAATTAAATTTAAAAATTCCAGCAAAGAAAAATAACTTTCTAAAAAAAATAATTAATTTAGTTTTAATAAAAATTTTACAAAATATTTTTTTTAGTTATTATTCAATTAAATTTAATAAACGATTTTTATTTTATTTTTGTTTTTAACGGTTTCATTTTTCTGGCCCACTACAAAAAAAATTATACAGGGTAATTGGATTCAAGAAAAAAAACAGAAATTAGAGTTATCATTATTATACTTATTTTTTTTATATATAATAATTACTATTTTAAATATATTTTATTTAATTTTTATTAGTAATTAATTAAATAAAGTTAATTATTAAAATTAAATTTTTTATTTTTTATTTATTTTTTGTTTGTAGTTGATTATTTTTTTATTTATATTTTTTTAATTTTATAATATTTAAATAAAATTTCTTTATTTTTTAATATTTTTGAAATTTTTTATTGATATAATTATTATAAATTAAGTTTTTTAAATTATTTTTGATATTATTTTTTATTATTTATTAGAAATTTTTAAAAAATATTTTTAATAAATATTTAATGCTATAATAATGTTATAATAAAAATATTTTTTTGATTATAATTTATTATATTTTGTTAATAAAAATATTTTTAATTATTTAATTTTATAATTTTATTTTAAAAATTAATTTTAAATAAGTTAGATTTTTAATATTTTTGATAATATTATTGTTTATAAATTTAAAATAGAAAGTTTTTCAGATGAAACAAAATTATAAAAAAATTAATTTAAATTATTTATTTTTTATTAATTTATTATTTTTATTATTTTTTTATGTTATTATTGCGAAATATTATGTTTTTTCAGTAATAAAAGAAAATGATGAAAAAAAAAATTATATAGATCAAAATTATTTAAATTTTAATAAACAAAAATCTGATAAATTAGAAAATATAAAAAAAGATTTATTAAGTATTGATAAATATCCTTTAAGTTTAATTTTTGGTAAAAAAAAATTAGAATCTAAAAATAAAATAGATAAATTTGAATATTATTTAATTTCATTGAATATAATTAATGATGAAAATTTTAAAGAAATAACATCTAAGTTAAATCACTTTGGAATTTATTTTTATTCTTTTGTTTCTCAAGAAAAATATAATTGTTTTTATTTTAAAAAAAATACTTATGAAAAAGGTGACATATTGTATTCTTTTTCGAAAGATAATTTTTCGAAAAATATTTTATATAAAGAAGGAATAATTAGTTGTTTGATGGAACAAATTGGTTTTTATGTTTATACAAAAGGTAAAGAAAATAAATTTTTTTTTAATGAAAAAGGTGAATTTGTTGGTTTTAATAAAAAACAAACACTTTTAGAAAGAGATAACAAAAATTTTAAATTTTTAAATTTAGTTTTTAATGTAGATTTCATTTTGCTTTTTTTACCTCAGGAAATACTTTTAAATATTGATAAATCTTCAGATATTAAAATTAACGACACAAACAATAATTCAAATAATTTTTTTATAAAAAAAAAGATTTTTTTTTGTCTAAAGAATCTGATTTATCTAAGATTACTGTTTCTGTTAATTATACAAATATTTTGAATGATGATCAAATTAGCGTATTAGGAACTGGTATTATTTTTAAATATCGAAAAATAAAAGATACAGAATATGAATATTATGTTTTAACAAATCGACATGTTGTTATTGATATGAATAATGAAAATGAACAAAATGTTAAAAATAAAATCTTTCATATAAAAAATGAATTTTTTTCTCCCGAAATAGAAGCTAATATACATTTTTATATTGATAATAATCATGAATATGATGATTTAGCAGTTTTAAAGTTTAGATATCGAAATAATTTTGTAAAAACATTAACAGATATTAATAAAATTATTGATAATCTTGATTTTGATAAAAATTTATCCAATGATTTTATTATAGGTAGTCCTGTTTATGTTCTTTGTTCACAAATGAAAGAAATTAATTATGATGAATATAGAATTTTTTTTAACTTATTAAAAAAAGGAGTTATTTCTTCTTTTTTTGAAAAGGAGATTATTTTTGATATAACTATAGAACCTGGAAATAGTGGAAGTCCTCTTTTTGATTATAAAGGTTCTTTGATTGGCATTAATAAATCTTCTAGTAAACCAAATAATTTATCGCAAGCTATTAATATAAATTATGTTAAATCACAAATTAAAAATATTATGGATTTAAAATCTCATAATAATGATAAAATATCATTTTTAAATCCTAGAGATCCTGATATAATTTTAGATACTAAAAAAAAAATTATGAATTTTAAAAATAATATATCAAACAACATTGAAGATAAATTATTGATTTCTTTAGAAAATATTGTTGCAGCTAATATAAAAGAGTTTGTTTTACCTCGAAGTAATAATATTTTGAATTATGATAATAATTTAGTTAAATTTACTATTCAAGGTTTTAATGAATCGTCTAATTTTATTGAATATGATCCGAAAATAGAAGAATTAGCTATTTTTTTCGATAGTAAAAATAAAGAAGAATTGAAATATAAAATTATCACAGAAAAAACTAATTTTAAAAATTCATTTATTTCTAGAAACACACATATTTTTTTATCAAATGATAATGCCGAAGATAAAGTATTTTTTATTTTAGAAAATAAATTTAATAAAAATAATTTAAATTTATCTACAAATATTAAAAATGATATTGTTGATAATAAGCATTTACAAGAAGTTTCGCAAAAAAAAATCAGTCAAAATATTATTAATAGTTTAGTTTTAATTGAAAATTATGATGATAGTGTAGGTATTATTATTGATAAAAAGAAAATAAATACATTGACTAAAGAAACTTATTTTGTTTATTCTGTTTTAATTAAAAAAAATATTTATTCTGAATTTGAAAAAAATTTACAAAAAATTAAATATTTTTTATCTTCTAAATTAAAATTAAAATTAAAAATTAATAATGATTTTTTTGAAGAATCAAGTTATCTCGATAGTTATTTTTTTAACCAAAATAATAATATTTTTTTAGGTTTAATTAAATTTAATTCTAAAAATAACTATCCTCATGTTTCTATTAATGAAAATGAATTAATGTTAGGTGAAAATATATATTTAGTTAATAATTTTGATAATAAAAATCTTTCTTCATATTTAATAAAAAGTAATTTATCTTTTTATAATTTAAATGATAAAGTTGAACAAAATAATATTTTTGTTATAGATTTGCCTTTTGAACAACCTAAAATGAAACATTTTTTTGAAACTAAATTAAATAATTTTTTGTTTTTTTTTGATCATAAAGGAAGATTAATTAGTATTAATAATGATTTAAATTTTTTGTCTGATAAATTACCTTTTTTTACAAAAGTTAATTTTTCATTTAAAAATATAATTTTGAAATTTGAACAAAATAAAATATTAAAACAAAATTTATTTTTATTGCTATATTTGTTTTTAAATTTTTTAATTTTTTATTTACAAAAGAATTATTTATGTACTTTTTTTGTTTTTAAGATTTAATAAAATAATTTTAAAAAATATTTTTTTTTGTATATAATAAATGTTATAATTATGGTGATTAGTAAAGAAGGAGGTGAAATATATGATGAATGTTTCATCCAAAAAAAATTTTTTAATAATTAATTTATTTAAAATTTTATTTATATTTATTTTAATTTGTTTTTCTATATCTCAAGTTTATATTAAAGCTAAAAGTTGTTTTAAAGATAAAGAAAATTTAAAAATTATAGTTCCATTTGTTAATAAACAATATAATAATAATAATTTTAAATATCAAAAAGAAGATATAAATAAATTTATTGAATTTGAAGAAGTAAATAAATCATCAAAATCAACTTCAAAATTAACACCACAAGTGATTGATTTCGATGTAACAGTTAAACAATCAATAATTAATTTCATTAATGATTTGTCAGATAAATTAATAGAATTTGTAGAAAATAAATCTTTTATATTTGGTTATGTTATTAAACTATTTAAACCTATTATTTTATCTATAATTAATAATATTATAATAAAATTATTATAGTTATAAATATAAAATAATAAATATTTAGATTTTGTAATTTTTTTTAATTATATAATAATTATATTAAACATAACAAATGGCTACATTTTGAGTAGCCATTTATTATGTTTTTTTTATAAATTTAATGATGCCCATTTTTTTAATTATAATAATTAAGATAATATTAATAATAACCAAAATAGTAAAAAAATAAAAATAATTTTTCTTTGATTTTTTATCTATTTTTTTATTATTTTTGTAAAAATATTGTTTTTTTATGTTTAATGTTTTTTTATTTTTTTTTAATATATTAATATTTTGATTATTGATTGCTTGTTCTAATATTTGAACTAATTTAAGTGTTTTTTGATCTATTGTTAGTGGTTTTATTCTTTTTTGTTTTATGATATATTCTAATTCTTTTATTTGATTTTTAATTAAATTTTTTTGATATGAAGAAAATTCATTTTCAAATAATTTTAAATATTTATTACTATTTTTAATAGTTAAAATAGCCGTATTTTTGGCTTCTTCAATTTCTTGCAATAATATCAATATTTCTTCTTCAAAAATCCATAAATGATTAATTTTAAGTTTAATTTTATGAATATTTGATGTTTCTAATATGTTTTTTAAATTTTGAATTAAAATATTAGCTTTTTGTTTTTCATCTTTAGTGATTTCATTATTTTTTATTTTTATTTTTTTTTCAATTTTATTAATTATTTCCCATGCTTCTTTTTTTGTCTTTTCTATTTTGTTTTCTAAAATTTTTTCATAAATATTATTAAAATTTATAAAATTAAATTTTAATTCTATTAAATTACCTTCTTTATATTGTTTTTCTAATAGTTCTTTTAATTCAAAATTTAATTTTATTATTATATTTTTTAATGTATATAATTCTTCAGTATTTAAAAATACATGTATTTTTTCTATTTTATGCCAGTTTTGAAGAAATATTTGATCTATTTCGTTTTTTAACTTATTGGGAAAAATATTAACATTTTTTTCGTATTTTGATAAAAATAATTGTAATTTATTTTTTAAATATTGGATTTCTTTTTGAATTTTTTGCCATATTTTATTGTTATTAAAATAATAATTAGATAATTTTTTTTTATTATTTAAAATGATTATTTTTTCTTTGTTGTTTTTATCATTTAAAAAATTTTTATGATTATTATCTTTTTTATTATAAAAATATTCAATAAAAAAACAAAAAATTAAATAAAAAGTAATAAAATAATATTTTAAAATTTTTATATCTCCTTTTTTTAAATATAATTAAAATTTATTATTTTTAATATTTATAAGTATTATGAATAAATTTATATTTAAGGTATAATATTCATATGCAAGAGAAAATGAAATTAATTTTATCAATTGTTTCTTATGAAAACGCTAGTGAAATTCAAAATAATTTAATTAAAAAAAATTTTTTTATTACTAGATTATCCACTAAGGGAGGTTTTTTAAAAGAAAATAATTCTACTTTTGTTATAGGAGCAAAAGAAAGTCAAGTAGAACAAATATTAAAAATAATAAAGGATTATTCTAAAAAGAAAACTCAAATGATCCCTAATAATATTATAAATCAATTTGGTGCTTATTATAATTTATCTAATGAGATTACCACAGGTGGTTCGATTACTTTTGTTTTAGATATTGAACAATTTGTTAAATTATAAATATATTTTAAAATTAATTTTTTAAAAATGAAAGGATTTTATCGAATGGCATTAAGTAAAGAACAAAAAAAAATAATTATAGAAAAAAACCAACGTTTTAAAGGAGATACTGGTTCAACTGAAGTACAAATAGCTCTTTTAGATGAGGATATTAAAAATAGTAATCATTTAAAAGAACACCCGCATGATTATCATTCCAAAAGAGGTTTGTTTATAAAAAGTAGAAAAAAACAAAAATTATTAAAATATTTGAAATCATAAAAATAAAATTTTTTATAATCATTATTATTAAAAAAATAATTTAAAAAACAAATAATTAAAATTTAAAATATTTATATTTAATAAAAAGATTAAATTTTGATTTATTTGTTTTTTTATTATTTATTTAACTTAAAAATTTTTTATTTTAAAATCAAATTAAATTAATTATTTTTTAAATACAAACATACTTAAATAAAATTATATTTTTTATATTATAATTAAAAATAATTTTAATCATATATATTATAGTATTAAATACTATAATTTTTTATTATTTTAAATATTATAATTTTATATAATTTTTTAATAATTAAATTATTTATTTAAAGAGAGTTTATATTTCGATTAAAAATTTCAAAAGTAAGATAAAATTATACAATTTTAAATATAATTAAAATTTATTATTTAATGCATTCAAAGGACTTTAATGAATTTATGATTATAAAAAAACCTAAAGGCACATATGATTTATTATTTGATGAAATGTCGCAATGGCAAGAATTAGAAAAAAAAGTTAAATTTTTTTTTGAAAATTATAATTATCGAGAAATAAGAACTCCAATAATAGAATATAACGAAATTTTTCATCGAACAGCAACTTATTCTGATATGGTTAATAAAGAAATTTATAATTTTTATGATAAAAAAGGTAGATTTATTGCTTTAAGACCGGAAGGTACAGCAGGTGTTGTTCGCAGTTATATTGAAAATAAATTAGACTTTAATAAAAATTTAAATAAATTTTATTATTTAGGTTCTTTTTTTCGTTATGAAAGGCCACAAAAAGGTCGTTATCGTCAATTTCATCAAATAGGAGTGGAAGTTTTAGGTGAAAACACGCCTTTTTTAGATTTAGAAGTTATTGTAATGATTTCAGAAATGTTATTTTTTTTAGGATTAAAGGATTTTAAAATTATTATTAATACTTTAGGCGATGAAAGTTCTTATAAAAGCTATATTCAAGTTTTTAATAATTATATAAAAAATCAATATAATTTTTTATGTTCTTTATGTAAAGAAAGATTAAAAAAAAATTCTTTGAGAATTTTAGAATGTAAAAATTGTTCGCAAAAAAATTTTTTAAAATCAGCACCATTAATTACGGATTATTTAAATGATTTTTCCCAACAACGTTTTGATATTGTAATTAAAGGTTTAAAATTTATGAAAATTAATTTTGAAATATGTCCTAATTTAGTAAGAGGATTGGATTATTATAACCATACTGTTTTTGAAATTATTTTAAATTCAGATTCTATCGAAAGACAAAATAGTTTAGGCGGAGGCGGTTGTTATGATCAATTAGTTGAAATTTTAGGAGGTAATAAAACATCAGGTATTGGTTTTGCTTTAGGAACAGAACGTTTAATTTCTGTTTTAAAAAAATATGATTTATTACAAAATTATAACAATAATCAATTAGATGTTTATTTTTTATTTTTGGAATCTAAATTATTTTTAAAATCCTTATTTTTAGTAAATCAATTAAGAAACGCTGGTATTAAAACTGATATTAATTATCGTTTTTTACCTTTTGTAAAACAATTAAAAAAAGCTTTAAAATATAATCCTAAATATTTTGTTATTTTGGGTGAAAAAGAAGATAGAAATAATGAAATTTCTATAAAAAATACTATTAATCAAAATCAAAAAAAATTATCTCAATTAGAAATGATTCAATATTTAAAAAAGGAACTTGGTTTATGAATATTAAATATACTCATAATAATAATGAATTAAACTTAAAAAATATAGGAGAAAAAGTTTATTTAAAAGGTTGGATATCGAATAAAAGAAATTTGGGTAAAATGATTTTTTTAGATTTAAGGGATTTTACAGGTAATATTCAATTAATTGTAAAATCTGATCATTTTCAATATCCAAAAATTTTATGTTTAAAAATAGAAACTGTTGTTGAAGTTAAAGGTTTAGTAAGAGAACGTATTAATAAAAATAAAATGTTAAGTACAGGCGATGTTGAAGTTTTAATATCTGAATTATTTATATTATCTAAAGCTAAAACTTTACCTTTTAGTATTGCCACAACTTCTATTGAACCTTTAGAAGAAATAAGATTAAAATATCGTTATTTAGATTTAAGAAGAAATGAAATGAAATCATTTTTAATAACTAGACATAATATTACTCAAATTATTCGTAAAAATCTTTTATTTAATGATTTTTTAGAACTAGAAACTCCTTTATTGTCTAAATCAACTCCAGAAGGAGCACGAGATTATTTAGTTCCATCTAGACTTTATTCTGGTAAATTTTATGCTTTACCTCAATCTCCTCAAATTTTTAAACAATTATATATGATATCTGGTTTTGAAAGATATTTTCAAATAGCGCATTGTTTTCGTGATGAAGATTTAAGATCTGATAGGCAACCTGAATTTACACAAATAGATATTGAAGCATCTTTTTTAACAAAAAAAAATATTATGAATTTAGTTGAACATATAATGATTGATTTGTTTCAAAAAATTTGGCATAAAAATTTATCTGCACCTTTTTTAACATTAACTTATGAAAAAGCTATAAATACTTATGGAACTGATAAACCAGATTTAAGGTTTGAACTTCCGATTGAAAATATTACTTATTATTTAAAAAAAGAAATTATAGAAAAAAATATTTTTAATGGTGAAATTAAAGGAATTAAAGTTAAAAAGAATTTTTCAAAAATAAATTTAACAAATAAAATAATAAATAAATATAAATCAATATTAAAAGAAAAATATAATTTAAATTTAGTTACATTAAAAAAAGAAAATCAAGTTATTAAGGGTTTTTTAAGTCAATATATCGATGATAATAGTTTTTTAAATGAAAATGAAATATTTTTTTATTTCAATGATGATTTAAAAAATCAATTATATATTAATAAAGCTTTAGGTTTTGTTAGAAATCAATTAGCTCAAGATTTAAATTTAATTGATTATACTAAAGAATCATTGTTATGGATTACAGATTTTCCATTATTAGAATTTGATGTTAAAACAAATAGATACTATAGTATTCATCATCCTTTTACTGAACCTCAAGATATATCAATTTTCAAAAAAAATCCAAATAAATCTTTTGCACAATCTTATGATTTAGTATGGAATGGTTATGAAATTGGCGGTGGTTCTTTAAGAATTAATGATTATAATATTCAACAATTAATGTTTAAAACTTTAGGTTTTACTGATGAAGAAATTGAAAAAAAATTTGGTTTTTTTATAGAATCTTTAAAATATGGAACTCCACCTCATGGTGGTATTGCTTTAGGTTTAGATCGTTTATCTATGTTGTTTAATAAAACTAGTAATATTAGAAATGTTATTGGTTTTCCTAAGACTCAAAGTGCTAAAGATTTAATGTTGGAAACTCCTGATTCTGTAGAAAAAGAACAATTAAAAATTTTAAATTTAAATTATTAATTTTTAATTATTTTTTATTAAAAGGGATATTAATTATGTGTAGTATTAGTTTATCTATTAATTTGAATAAAAAATTATTTTATATTATTTCGGTTAGTGGTGGAGTAGATTCAATGACATTATTAAATGTTTTATTTCACAAAAATATTCGTTTAGCTGTAGTTCATTTTAATCATTTAAAAAGAGAAGAATCATATAAAGATAAAATATTAGTAGAAGATTATTGTTTAAAAAATAAAATTCCCTTTTTTTATTTTGAAATTAAATTATCATCATTAAATAATTTTCAAAATGAAGCTAGGCTTTTAAGACAAAAAAATTTACAATTAGTTGCTTTTCGTTATCATACTAATTATATTATAACAGCTCATCATTTAGATGATTTGGCAGAAAATATTTTTATGAAAATTGCTCGTGGAAGTTCTTTGTTGGGTTATAGTGGTGGTATGCAAGTAAAAAAAAAAATTTCTGATTTTTATTTTTTAAAACCTTTTTTATATGTGACTAAAAAAGACATTTTGCATTATGCCAAAAAAAATAATATTAATTATTTAGATGATATTACTAATAATTTAAATATTTATAAACGTAATGAAATTCGTAATCAAATTATGCCTTTATTTAAAAAAGATATTAATTTTTTAAAACATATTAAAATTTATCATTTTCAACTATTAGAAACTTATGAATTGATTAGAAATGAAACGAAAAATTTTTTAAAATTACACAATTCTAATATTTTTTGTTTAAAAAAATTTTTAAATTTAAATTCGGCAGTACAAAAAGATATTATTTTATTTTTATTAGAAAATAAAAATATTTTTAAAAATTTTAATTTATTAGAAAATATTATTAAGGGTTTAAAAGAAAAACTAAAACCTAATTTATTTTGGGATCTTTCTAAAAATTTTCAATTTGTTAAAAGTTACGATCAATTTTTTCTGTTAGATAAAACAAAAAACTCTTTGAAACAATTAAAAAAACCTATTTTATTGATTGTTTTTGTTTTAGAATTGATAAATTTTTTTGTTAATTATATATGTAAAATTTATTATGATAATTTATTATTACCTTTGAAATTAAGACATCGTAAACAAGGTGATGTTTTAAAATTTTTATATGGTACAAAAAAATTAAAAAGTTTTTTAATTGAAAAAAAAATACCTTTATATAAAAGAGATGAATTATGGTTAATAGTTGATAATAAAGATCAAATTTTATGGATACCGCAAATATATATTAATAGAACTTTAGGTAAAAAAAATAATTGTTATTTGATTTTAAAATAATCATTTTAATATATTTTTTTTTTTTTATGATAAAATAAATTATAAATCCTAAAGTAAATTACAAAACAATTAAATTATATAAACATAATTGAAATTAAATAATTTATAATTTTATTTATATAATATTACACAATAAGGAATATTAAATTAATGAAAAAAAATATAAAAGACATTTTTAAAAATTTTAATATTTTTTGGTTTTGTCTTATTTTCTTAATTTTAAGTTTATTATATTGTTTAATTCTTATGGAAATGAATTATCAACATGAAAATAATAAACCTATAGAAATAATTTCTGTATTAAAACAAATTAAAAAATCACAATTAGAACAACCAGGAAATAATAATCTTAGAATAAAAAAATTTGATATTAATGAAACTTCGAATTTTGGTTCTTATGTAATTGTTTTTCAATGGGGCCAACAAGATGAATGGTCGCAAGAAAAAACATTTACTAATGTTGATCAAGAAACTTATAAAGAAATAATGAAAACTTGTTTTGAAATTATAGAAACACCCATTAGTGAAAAAAACATTTCAACATTAAAATTAAATGATTTGATTCAAATAATTAACGCAAAAACTAATTTAATTCCATTAAAAAGAAAAGAATATCAACCTTATTTTGGATTTTCTCCTTTTATGTCTGCTTTGAATATTTGTATTTTGATTATTATGTTTTATTTTATATACAATAGTATTGAAAAAACTAGTGCTCAAATTTCTGGTAAAAATTTAAATATATCAAGACAAAAAGTTTTAGTTAATCAACAAGAGTTTACTTTTAAAGATATTGCTGGAGCTGATGAAGAAAAAGAAGAAATGTCAGAATTGATTGATTTTTTAAAAAACCCTTTTAAATATGAAGCTATGGGTGCTAGAATCCCTAAAGGTGTTTTATTATTTGGACCTCCTGGTGTTGGAAAAACTTTGTTAGCGAAAGCTGTTGCTGGTGAAGCTAAAGTCCCCTTTTTTGCTGTTTCTGGTTCTGATTTTATAGAAGTATATGTAGGGTTAGGTGCTTCTAGAATTAGAAAATTATTTAATGAAGCTAAACAAAATGCTCCTTGTATAATTTTTATTGATGAAATAGAAACTATATCACATCAAAGAGGGAGTGTAAATTATAGTAATAGTGAACATGATCAAACTTTAAATCAGTTATTGGTTGAAATGGATGGATTTACTAAAAATATTGGCGTTATTGTAATGGCGGCGACAAATCAACCAGAATCTTTAGATCTTGCTGTTACTAGACCAGGTCGTTTTGATCGTCATTTTAATATTTCTTTACCTAGTGTTAAAGATAGAGAAGCTATTTTAAAACTTCATGCTAGAAATAAAAAATTTAATGATGATGTAGATTTTGAATCTTTAGCTAAACAAACTCCAGGATTTAGTGGAGCTCAATTAGAAGCAATTTTAAATGAATCTGCATTATTAGCTACGAGAAGAAATGTTTCAATGATTGACAATAAAGATATTAGTGAAGCTTTGGATCGTGTTTTAATGGGACCTTCTAAAAAAAGTAAAAAATATAACGATAAAGAAAAAAGAATGGTTGCATATCATGAATCAGGTCATGCTGTGATTGGTTTAAAATTACCAGAAGCTAACCAAATTCAAAAAGTAACGATTATTCCTAGAGGTAATGCTGGTGGATATAATTTAACTTTACCTCAAGAAGAAACTTTTTTTTCTTCTAAGAAAAGACTTTTAGCTCAAATAACTTCTTTTTTAGGTGGTAGAGCTGCTGAAGAAATAGTATTTAAAGATGTTTCTAATGGTGCATATAGTGATTTTAAATATGCTACAGAAATTGCTAAAAAAATGGTAACTCAATATGGTATGAGTGATTTAGGCCCTATTCAGTATATGGAAAATAATTTTTATAAAAATTTTTCAGATTCTAAAGCTGTGGAAATTGATAAAGAAATTCAAAAGATAATTGATGATTGTTATAAAAATGCTAAGCAAATTATTACTGACAATAGAGATCTTTTAGAATTAATTTCTAAATATTTATTAGAAATAGAAACCATTACTCAAAAAGATTTAGAAGAAATTTTAAACACTGGTGTTATTGAATGGTGGGAAAATGATAAATTAAAAAAAAATCTTAAAAAAATAGAAAAAGAAGACTGTAGTAAATAAAAATAAATATATTTTATATTTAAATTAATATTTTATAAAATCTCTTTTTAAGAGATTTTTTATTTTTTAATTATAATATTATTTTTTACTAGAGAGGAATAAAATAAATTTGTTGCAAAATTTTTTTATTGTTGGCGTAGAAAAAGGTATGCGTTTAGATCATTTTTTAAATCAAAAAATTTATTTTAGTAAAAACAGATGTCAAAAGTTAATAATTTCGGAAAAAATTTTAGTTAATAATAATCCATCTAAAAAAAGTTATATTCTAAAAGAAAATGATCATATAAAAATTTTTATGCCTGAACAAACTTCTTTTAATGTTTTAAAACCTATTAATTTAAATTTAGAAATTGTTTATGAAGATGAATTTTTAGTTGTTATAAATAAACCTAAAAATTTAGTCGTTCATCCTTCTATAAGTTTTTCTGGAGTTACTTTGATAAATGGTTTATTATTTCAAATTAAAAATTTTAGAAAAATGGAGGGTTTAAGACCGGGAATAGTTCATCGTTTAGATAAAGATACAACTGGTTTGATGATTGTAGCTAAAAATGATGAAATTAGACAAAAATTACAATTATCTATTCAAAAAAGAGAAATAAAAAGGTATTATTGGGCTTTAATTAATGGTCATTTAGAACAACAAGGTAAAATTATTTTACCTATTAGTAGAGATCCATATAATCGTATAAAGATGGCTGTTATAAAAAATGGTAAACTATCTATTACTTATTTTAAAGTTTTAAAATATTTTAATAATTGTTCTTTAATAGAATGTCAATTAGAAACAGGCAGAACACATCAAATTCGAGTTCATTTATCTTATTTAAAACATCATATATTAGGTGATAAATTATATGGTTTAAAAGATAATTATTTTTCTAGTGATGGTCAATTTTTACATTCTAAAAAAATAGAGTTTATTCATCCTATAACTAAAAAAAATATTTTTTTAGAAAGTGTTTTACCTATTGGATTTAAAAATGTTGTTAAAAAATTATCTATAAAATAATAAATAATTATTTATTATTTATGTTTTTATTTTATTATGTAAATAAGGTAGAATTAATGAAAGAAATTGAAAAACGAATTATATTTTTGATTGATAAAATTAATAAAGCAAATTACGATTATTATACTTTAAATGATTCTAGTTTGAGCGATCAACAATATGATGCTTTAATTCGAGAATTGCTATATTTAGAATCTAAATATCCAGAATATAATTATAAATTTAGTCCAACAACTAAAATTGGTGGTCCTATTTCATCAAAATTTCATAAAGTTTTTCATGAAAAATCAATGTTATCGTTAAACAATGTTTTTAATATTAAAGAATTAAAATTATTTTATTATAGAATTGCAAAAGAAATTTCTAATTTTACTTTATTGACTGAATTAAAAATAGATGGATTAGCAGTTAGTTTAAAATATAAAAAAGGAATTTTAGAAAAAGCTATTACTAGGGGTGATGGTTATCAAGGAGAATTAATTACTGATAATGTTAAAACTATTAAACAATTACCTTTAAAATTAAAAGAACCTTTAGATTTAGAAGTTCGTGGTGAAGTTTATATGTCTCATGCATCATTTAATTTTTTGAATGAAATTAGAAAAACAGAAAATAAAAGTTTATTTGCTAATCCAAGAAATGCAGCTTCTGGGACTTTAAGACAATTAGATTCTAAGGTTGTTTCGAAAAGAAATTTATCTATTTTTCTCTATACTATTGTAAATCCTCCGAAATTTATTATTACTCAAAAATCAATTTTAGAGTTTTTAATTTATTTAGGATTTCCTGTTAATAATCATTATGAATATGTTTCTAATTTGGATCAATTAATTAAAAAAATTAATTATTATGAACAAATAAAAAATCATTTAGGTTATAACACTGATGGCGTTGTAATTAAAATTAATGAATTATCATTTCATGATTTAATTGGTTATACTGCTAAAGCTCCTAAATGGGCTATTGCTTATAAATTTAAAGTTTTTAAAACTGAAACTTTAATTAATAATATTTTATTTCAAATCGGAAGAACAGGTGTTATTACTCCTATTGCGGAAATTGTACCAACTATAGTTGATGGTAGTTTAATTTCTAAAGTTAATTTACATAATTTTGATTATATTAAAAAAAAAGATATTAGAATTAATGATTTTGTTTTGGTTCACAAATCTGGCGGTATTATTCCAGAAATTATAGAGGTTATTAAAACTAAAAGGAAAAATCAAATTCCTTTTGAAATGATTACAAATTGTTATTGTTGTAATTCAAAATTAATTAAACAAGATGCTAATTATTTTTGCCTTAATTCAGAATGTGAAGAAAAAAAAATACAATCATTATCTTATTTTGTTTCTAAACCTGCTATGGATATTAATGCTTTAGGATTACAAACTTTAAAAACATTATTTTATCAAGGTTTTGTAAATAATATTTCAGATCTATATTATTTAAATAAATATCAAAAACAAATTGAAAAATTACATGGTTTTGGTAAAAAAAAATTTAATAATATTATTACTTCTTTAGAAAAAAGTAAAAATAAATGTTTATCTAATTTTTTAATAGGTTTAGGAATTAAAAATGTTGGTATTCAATTAGCTAAAATTTTAGCTAAAAAATTTGAAAATATTGATAATTTACAAAACGCTTCCATAGAAAGTTTATTAGAAATTAATGAAATAGGAATAAAAAGTACTAAAAATATTCAAGATTTTTTTTTAAATTTAGAGAATTTAAAAGTAATAAAAAAATTTAAAAATTCAGGATTAAATTTATTTTATTTTAAAAGTAAAAATAATATTAAAAATAATATTTTTAAAAATAAAAAAGTTATTTTTACAGGTATTTTAGAAAAATATTCTAGAAATGAAGCTAAAAAAAAAGTTATTGAATTAGGTGGTATTATTATTAATAGCGTTACTCATAAAACAAATTATTTAATCTTAGGTAAAAATCCAGGTTCTAAATTATTAAAAGCTCAAAAATTTAATATTAAAGTTTTACAAGAACATGAATTTGAAGAATTAATTAAATAATTTTTTAATTTTTAAGTTTATATTTTTTTTTAATATTGATTATTTTAAAATTTTTATAAATAAATGTTAAAATTTATATGTATTTTGAATTTATATATTTTTATAAAGATTTTTAAAATTATATTTTATTCTAATTGTTTCAATTATTTATATACTAAAAGTATTTTATTTTTTTAATTTTATTAATATTAACAATATATTATATAATTTATACAGAATAAATAAAATTATTTAAATAATAGTATAAAAAATATATTAAATCAACTTAATTTTTAAGAAAATTTTTTAAATAGAAAAAAAGAGGTTATATTATAAGTGCCGTCGTTGTCATTAGGAGATTTAACATATCCTATAATTATATTAATGATTTTGATAATGTTTAATGCTATTTTTGCTGCTAGTGAAATAGCTTTGGTTTCATCAAGTGAGAACGCAATTGATTTAGATATAAAAAAAGGTTTTAAAAAAGCCATTAAAGTTAAAAAAAATAAAGAAAAACCAACAAATTTTTTATCAATGATTCAAATAATGATTCATATCTTAACTTTTTTACAAGGTAATGTTGTTATGAAATATTTTAATAATATTAATAATATTCAAGGTTTTAAGTTATATATTATTGAAATAATTATTATTTTTGTTTCTATTATTTTTGGTGAGTTGATTCCTAAAAGATTAGCTATGAATTCTCCTTTAAAAACTGCTTATATTTTTGTAAATTTAATGAATTTTATTTCTTTTATTTTTACTCCCTTAGTTTGGTTATTAACTAAAATTAATAATTTTATTTTAATTATTTTAGGATTTGATCCAAATAAAATTTTTAATTCTTTTTCTGAAGACGAAATTCGTTTATTATTATCTTCTAGTTACCGAAAAGGTATTATTGATCGAAATGAAAACGAAATTATTCAAAATGTTTTTGAATTCGATAATACTTCTGTTTCAGAAGTAATGCGTCATAGAAAAGAAATAGTTGCGATTGAAATTAATTTCACTAAAAAAGAATTAATTAAATTTATCGAAGTTCACAAATATACTAGATTTCCAGTATATGATGAAAGTATAGATAATATTATTGGTATAATTCATATTAAAGATTTTTTTAAATATTTAATAGAAAATAATGAAATAGATATTAATGAAAGTAAAAAATTTTCAATTAATTGTTTTATGAGAGAAGCTCATTATGTTTTGGAATTTAAAAAAATTAGCGAATTGTTTAGAGAAATGAAGTTGAAACAAAATCATATGTCTATTGTTATTGATGAATATGGTGGAACTGCTGGTATTGTTACTATTGAAGATTTGATTGAAGAAATTTTAGGTGAAATTGCAGATGAATATGATAATAAAAGTGTTGATATTGAAAAAATTTCTGATCATGAATATATAATTAAAGGATTTACTAGTTTATATGAAGTTGAAAATATTCTTCAAGCTGGATTGCCAGTTGATGATTATGATACAATTAGTGGTTTTATGATTAGTCAATTAAAAAGATGGCCTAAAAAAAACGAAAATGTAACAATTATTTTTCAAGGTTATCGATTTCAGAGTTTAAAATATATTAATAGAGTTATTACTAAAGTTAAGGTTATTAAAATTTTATCTATTGATAATAAAGATAATTTTTTATCTATTAATGATACAAATTAATTTTTTATTTTTAGTAAAATAATTTTATTATATTTATTATTTTTTGATTTAGTGTATAATATTTTTGATTATGATTTTTATTAAATTTAATTTTCAAAAAAAATTAATTTATTATTTGGTGAGTCCTTATAGTTTTAATGGTAAAACATAGCAATGGTAATGCTAAAATACAAGTTCGATTCTTGTTGAGGGCACCAAAATTATATATATATATAAGTTATTATTTTTTTTTTTTTTTAAAATCAAATCTTGTGCGGACGTCGTATAGTGGTTATTATACGTGCTTGCCAAGCACGAAATGGGGGTTCGATTCCCCTCGTCCGCTCCAATTGTTAATTTTTAAATTGTTATTTATTTTTTTATTTATTATTATTATTTATAAAAAATTTATTATTGATAATTGTAATAAGTAACAAAAAAAAAGAAAAAGTTAGATAATTTATATCTAACTTTTTCTTTTTTTTTTGTTACTTATATATTATATTTTATATTAACGATGATTAATAACGAAGATTATTTAATTTGGTTTTATAATGAGATTTTGATAGCTTATAATAAGAAATAATTATCTTCTTACATATTATTTATTAAGTATGTTTTATTTTTCAATTTTCTTGATATTCCTAAATGATAAATTTATATCATTATTATATTTTTATTTTTTCTTCATTTTTTATAATTTCTGTTTATTTTTTAACGAATTTTTTTAAAAAAATAATTTTAAATTATTTAGATTTTTTTTTGGATTATATTTTTATTATAAAAAAATAGTTTAAAATTCTTAATCGTTTTTTGTTAATTTTTTTATTAAATAAAAAGTAGTTTATCGGAATAGAATTAGGGTGTTTTATATTACGATATTTATTTTTTGATCCTCTAAAAAAATTCCAAATATACTATTATTATGTAAATAAGTTTCCAAGCATAATTCGGTTAATTTTATTTTATTTTTTAAAATATTTTTTAAATATAAATTATTATTTACTATACTATAATAAATTATTTTTTGACAGTGTTGATTTTTATGTTTTATTAACTTTTTTAGGTTTATAATTTCAAGTATTTAAACAAAAAAAATATTTAATTGCTTTAAGAATTGAAAACTTTAACTATTTTATTTCCAATTTATTTTATTATTCTTCTTTATTATCTTAGAATTGTTTTAAATCTTATTTCTTGTTATCTTCGTTTTTTATAATATTTTGTTTAAATATTTTTCTCTTAATTTGCTTTTATTCTCTGTTTTAATCCTGAATTATTTAGTTTTTAGAAATGAGAAAATTTGCTGTTGTATTATTATTGTGTATCATAATATTATTATAATATTAATAATTTGTTATTTTGTTAGTAATTTAAGTATCTTTTTCGCATTTTTTAAATCATTATTTTGATATATTTTATTCTTCTGAACAACATAAAAAATCATTTTTATTGTGATTATTTTTTAATGTTATATTATAGTATTTATTTTATATTTATTATTATTTATTTTGTATATTATTTTCAAGTAAAATATTAATAATTTTTTTACTTTAAGATATATTTTTTTGTTATATAAAATAATAATGTTTTTATTATTAATTTCTTTAATTTTTTTTATAAAATAATCAAATTTTGACGACATATTTATTTTTTAATCTAATTATAATGTTGGCATTTAAATTTCGAATTGTTTTTAACATTTTTTTTCAAATACTACAGTTATTATAGTATATTTGGAATTATTTTTTGATTTTTTAATTGATTATTTTTTTTGTTTTTATTATTTTTTGACATTGTTGTTTCATGTTATCTATTTTTATTTTATTTAATTCACCGTAATTTAATAGATAATTTAATATAATATCAGGATTATTAGTATGTATATGTAATTTTAAAATATTTTCATTAATAATTAAAACTATAGAATCTCCTTTATTATATAATGATTTTTTTATTTTTTCTTTATTTATTTCATTATTATTTTTTAAATTTATTATGTATTCACTACAATAAATATATTTTAATTCTTCTATATTTAAATTATGAATAAATTCGAAATTATTTGTTTCTTCTTCTTTGTCTTTATTATCATATTTTAATTTGTTACCTTGCAAAAACATTAACATTCCTTTTAAAATTTCAATAAAACCAGCTCCTCCACTATCAACTACTTTAGCTTTTTTTAAAATAGGTAATAATTGTGGTGTTTTTTCTAAAGAAATCTCGCTATTTTTAATTATTTTTTGCATTAATTCTTTAATATCTTTATCTTTGTATTCTTTCTCTTTCATATTTTCTACAGATTCTCTAATTACTGTTAAAATAGTTCCTTCTGTTGGTTCTAATACAGCTTGATAAGCTTTTTTATATCCACAAATTAAAGTTTGCATAAAATCTGAAATGTTTATAGTGTTTTTATTAATTTCTTTTAATTTTATATAAATTCCATCAAAAAATTGAGATAAGATAACTCCTGAATTACCTTTAGCTCCTATTAATAAAGCTTTAGATAAAACTTCTGCAATTTTAATAATAGAGTTAGATTTTATTTTGTTAATTTCTTTAATGCCTTCCATCATTGTCATTTTCATATTATTTCCTGTATCTCTATCTGGCACAGGGAAAACATTTAAATTATCTATTTTTTTATAATTATTTTTTAAATTAATGGCACCATTAGTTATCATTTTTTTAAATAAATCTGCGTTAATTTTTTTTGTATTTATCATTTTGATTTTTACCTATTTTCTAATTTATTTTTTATATTAATGGTTAATAATATTTTTTAATTTAATGTTTTATATTTTAAATTATAGAAAATATAAAAAATATTTTAAATTTCAAATTTGATTTTTTTTAATAATTATAATATAATTATATTAATCATTATTTATTTTAGTATATTTTTATATTTTTATCAAATATTTTTAATATATTATTCTTTAAATAAAAAAAATATTTTATATTGGAAGGTGTAAAAAATTTTATTATGGGAAAATGTTATATTTCACAAAAATCAACTTTATTTGGTAATAAACGTAGTCATGCTATGAATGCAACCAAGAGAATTTGGAAAACAAATTTACAAAACATTCGTATTAAAGATGAAAATGGTAAAATTAAAAAAATTAAAATATCTGCTCGTTCTTTAAAAAAATTAAATTTTAAAAGAATTTGATTTATTTAATTTTTAATTAAATTTTTTAAGTAAATTTAAGTTAAGTATGATATTTATATTTAATTAATGAATTAGAAAGCATACGGTGTTTTATTTATTTATGTATAAAAATATTGAAAATAAAAAAAATTTTATTTTTCGTTTTATTTTAGTTATTATATCTTTTATTGTTTTTTTATTAAATATTATAATTGAATTTTTTGTTACTGGAAAAATATTCGAAAATATTTTGAGTTTAACACAATGTAGTTATTTATTTGTTTTTTTAATTTTGATTTTAAGTTTTATTAATTCAAAAAGTAAATTTATTAGTAAATTACAATATAAAAAAATTGCTTCTGAATTGAATTTTATTGCTTTGGTAAATATTTTGCTTTCGGTTGTTATTTTAGTTGATGTTACTAAAAATATTGGATTAATTAGTCCAAATTCTACAAATAATTTAGGTGTTTTTATTTATTTTTTTAATTATATTTTAGGTTACTTTATTTTCCCTATTTTATTTTTATATTTTTTTTGTTACAATTATGATTTTCCGAATTATAAAAATCTTTGGATTCTTTTAATTTTTCCTTTTTTTTATTTTTTAATTGATTTTTCAATATATTTTTTTAAAGATTTTTTTACAAATGAAATGTATTTTTTAAAAAATAATTTTCTATATAATCTTTTTATTTCTCCTTATATTAAAAAAAATTCAATATCATTAATTTTAAATTTATTTAAAATTATGTTATCTTTTCTTTTTTTAGGTGGATCTTTAATTTTTATTAATAATTTAAAAATTTACAAATTATTTAAATTATTTTTAATTATTTTATTATTTTTTTGTATATCTTTAATTTTTTATAATAAATATGATTTACAACACATGAGAAAAGCTTTGATGGAACATAGTACACAAGGTTCTTTACTAAGTGTTGAAGCACAACATTTTGCTAATGAAATTAGTAATAATATAACTAATAAAACTAAAGATGAATTAAATTTTAGTAATAAAAAAATTTTAGAATTAGGTGCTGGAATAGGAAATATTACTCAATATTTAGTTGATAAATATGGAGAAGAAAATATTATTTCTATTGAGATTAATTCGGATTCTTGTAAATTTTTAAGTAAACGTTTTCCTGGATTAAAAGTTATTGAAGGTAATGTAAAAGATATTAAAACATTATTAACAAAAAACGGTTTTCAATTTGAAAATATTGAAGGGATAATATCTAGTTTACCGGTTACTATTTTGCCTGATGATGTTGTTAAAGAATTAGATTTTTCAATTGAAGAAATTATGAAAGCAAATAAAGGAAAAATAAAATATAAAGAATATCAACTTTTTCCATTTTTTGATATTATTCATAAAAATAAATTGCATTTAATTGAACATAATAAACAAAATTTTAAATTAGAAAAAAAATATTATTTGTTTACTAATTATTTTATACCTGTAGTTATATTTGAATATATATTTAATAATGAAAAAGTTGATGAAAAAATTACGTTGCCTTCTTATGATAATTATAGTCTTGTAGATGATGACGATATTGATTTAACAAATTTTGTTGATAATTATTCCATTAATAATCATACAGATTCGCCTTTTCAATCTTCTGTATCTATGTATTCACTTAAAGAAGAAGATATTTTTGAAAATTCTAAAGATAATAATTTCGAAAATTTATCAAATATAATTAATTCAAATAAGAGTTTATCTATATGCCCTATTAAAAAAATTAAAAATAAAAATAATTTTTTCAATAAGTTTAAGAAATGGATAAACAAAATTTTTTAAAAAAATTAAAAAAAATATATTTTAAATAAAAAAAGTTATTTTCTATAATAGAAAGAATAACTTTTTTTATTTTATGATTTCATCGAAAAAATTCAAACTATTTATTATTTTTTTTATAATAAAAGTTAAAAAAAATGGCGTTATTAAAATTGATAATGATTTTGATAATATATATTTTATTTCAATTGTTTTCCAAAAATTTATATTGTTATTATCATGATAATAATATATATTAAAGTATATAAAAGATAAAGTATTAAAAATTTGATAAAAAAATGAAATTAAAATAAAAAAAATATAAAATTTTAAATAGTTATTTTTTTTTTTCAAAATTAAACCCGGTAAAACACCAAATAAAATAGCAATTATAATACTAATTATAGGATTATAAGTATATTTTTGATTATTGTTAATTAAAAAAAAACCTAATGTTTCTGATAAAAAAGAACCTAAAAAAGATAAATAAAAGGGAACATAAAAAGACATTATTATTAATGGTAAAAATTTAATTGCGTAATCATAGTTTCTAAATTTTATAATTTGAATATTTAATTGTATTATATTATTCATTTTCACTAGTACGATTGATAAAGCTGATAAAAGAGATGTCAAAATAATTTGTTTTAAAATTATTAAATTATATTTTTTCATTATATAAATTAATTTTTCTATAATAAAATTAATTTATAAATTCAAAAATACGATCACAAATTTTAATTTTATTTTTAGAAAAATAAACTCCTTTTTTCATCAATTCTTCTTCAACACCTATTTTTTTTAAAAAAATAGCAAATTTTTTAGTAGCTTCTTCATTATTAAAATCAGTTTTATAAAAAAATTTTTCTATTTTTTCTCCTTCAACAACAAAAAATCCTTTATAATCTTTTTTAATAATAAAATCAGGTTTTTCTTTTTCTAATGTATATATTTTAAAAGAAGAATTTTCATATAATGGTAAATTTATAATATTTTTTTTTAACATTTCTAACATTTTATATTTTAATATTTTTAAATTTTTATTTTTTAATAATGAAGTGGGAATTATAATTTTATTTAATATTTTTTTTTGTAATTTGATTAATTTTATTTTTGCTCCTGGTATATCCATTTTGTTGGCTACAATTATTTGTGGTTTTTGTAATAAATTTTTATTATATATTTTTAATTCTTGATTTAAATTTTCAATATCTTTTAATGGATTTTTTTTGCTCATATCACAAATATGTATTAAAATTCGACATCTTTCGATATGTTTTAAAAATTTAATTCCCATTCCTCGTCCTAAATGAGCATTTGGTATTAAACCTGGTAAATCAGCTACAATAAAACTTTGATTGTTGACATAAACCATCCCTAAGTAAGGTTTTAAAGTGGTAAAATGGTAATCAGCTATTTTTGGTTTAGCATCAGAAATTATAGAAATTAAAGTAGATTTACCTACACTAGGATAACCTATTAAACCAACATCAGCTAGAATTTTTAATTCAGTTTTAATTGTTAAACTTTCTCCTAATCCCCCTTTTTCTGCATATGTAGGAACTGGATTTTTAAAATTTGCTAAAGATTTATTTCCTTTTCCGCCTCTTCCTCCTTTTGCAATAGTTAATATTTCACCGTGTTTTAATATTTCTCCAGTTATTTGATTTTTTAAATTATAGATAATAGTTCCTAAAGGAACTTTTATGTAAATATTTTCAGCATTAGCACCATGTTTATTTTTGTTTTTACCATTTTCACCATTTTTAGCTTTTAAGTGTTTTTGATATTTTAGTTTTAATAAATTGTTTTCGCCTTTTTCTCCTATAAAAAAAATAGATCCACCTTTTCCTCCGTTGCCACCATCAGGACCACCAAAAGGAACATATTTTTCTTTTCTAAAAGAAACAATGCCATTACCACCATTACCAGCTTTAATTTCATTAATTGCTTCATCTATAAAATACATTTTATATATTTTTTTCCTTTAATTTTTTAGAATATTAAAATTAAAAAAAATATAAAAATTATCTTTTTATATTTTTTTTATATTTTCATAAACAGAAACTTGTTTTTTATTTTTTTTATTTGTATATTTAATAAATCCATTTATTTTAGTGAATAAAGTGTAATCACTACCTAACCCTACATTATAACCGGGATGTATTTTTGTTCCTCTTTGACGATAAATAATAGAACCTGCTGTAGCATATTGTCCGTCTGATAATTTTGCTCCTAATCTTTTAGAATGGGAATCACGTCCATTACGAGTAGATCCTACTCCTTTTTTAGAAGCAAATAATTGAATATTTAATTTTAATAACATTTTTTTCTCCTTATTAAATTTTTAAAAATTATTTAATATTTGAATATTCTTTAATATATTTTTTATAATTTTTTTCTAGTTCTTTTAATGAATATTCTAGATTATTTAATAAAATAATCATTATTGAATTTTGTTTTAATATTTTTAAATTTAAAAAACCATCTTTTAATATATAATCAATATTTTTTTGTAATCCTAACATTTTTAAATTATTTAAAGTTAAAATAATTGCCGTAGAAACTGAAGAACAAACGATATCATTATTTTTTTTATTATATAAAGAGTGACCAAAAACTTGAATTTTTTTTATTTTTTCATTTTTTTTATAAAAATAATAATAAATCATATTTCAATTAAATTTATGCAATTATTTTTGTAATTAAAAGTTTAGTATAATTTTGTCTATGCCCTTTTTTACAACGATATTTTTTTTTACTTTTATATTTAAAAACAATAATTTTTTTTGTTCTTCCGTGTTTAATTATTTGTGCTTGAACTTTAGCTCCAGTTACAAAAGGTTGACCTAAAATATTTTTTTTTCCACCGATAGCTAAAATTTCTTTAAATTCATAATTACTTTTTTCCGTAAGTGATATTTTTTCTACAAAAATTTCTTGTCCTTCAAAAACTTGAAATTGTTTACTACCATTTTTTATTATTGCAAACATATTTTTATCCTTTGTTTTTTTTTATTTAAGTTTATAAATTATTTTTTATATTTTTATTTTTTATGATTTTATTTTTTATGATATAACGATTATTTTTGTTAATTTGACATTCATAACAACAACTTCCGAAAAATTTATGTTCATTATTTTCACTACAAAAAAATTGTTTATTACAAATTGGATTTGCACAATTTATATATCTTTCACAAGGTTTATTATCAAAAGTATCTTTGCCTACTATTTTATATTTTTGATTATTTATTTTAATAGCAATTCGACTATCAAAAACATATAATTTACCATTCCATAATATTTCTTTTGTAAAATTTGCATTACCATAAGAAATAACTCCACCTTTTAATTGGAAAGTGTTAGAAAATCCCTTACTTTTTAAAAAAGCAGAAAATTTTTCACAACGTATTCCACCAGTACAATATGTTATAATTTTTTTATTTTTTAGTAAATTTTTGTTTTTTTCTACCCATGTAGGTAAATCACGAAAATTTTTAATTTTAGGATTTATTGCATTTTTAAAATGACCTAATTGATATTCATAATCGTTTCTAACATCTAATATAATATTATCTATATTTTTTAAATTTTCATGAAATTCTTGAGGGTTTAAATAATTATTTTTTATTTTTAACATATCTATATCTTTATCTAGTTTTAAATTAACTATTTCTTTTTTAATTTTAATAGATAATTTTTTGAATACGTTTTTTTTATATTTAGTGATTTTAAAATCTATATCATTAAAAATTTCATTTTCTTGCATTATCTTAATGTATTGATTTATGTTTTCAACTTTTCCAGATAAAGTACCATTAATTCCTTCGTTAGATATAATTATTCTACCTAAAAGTTTTAAATTTTGACAAAATTTAAAATGTTTATTTTTAAAATATTGAAGATTTTTAATTTTTGTGTATTTATAATATAAAATAATAATATATTTTTCTATTTGTTCCATAAAAAGTTAACCCTTTGTTTATAAAAATTAATGACTCATTATTAATTGTAACATTTTGTTTGTTAAAAAATTATTTTTAATTTAAAAAATTTATTAAAAATAATAATGATCATAAAACCTTTATTTATTTTAAAAGATTTATGATCATTTAATTATTTTATTTATAAAAAAAATTAATTTTTAAAAATTATAACCAATGTGTTAGTTCTTTGATTTTCATTTTAAAATTTTTTACTTCTTGTTCTTGATTATTTTTAACTTTTTTTCCTATTGCTATAATTAAAGTTGGTAAATAATTTTTTTCAATGTTAAAAAATTTATTCAATTTTTTTTTATTAAAACCACCAATAGGACATGTTTCATAGCCATAATTTTTAGCAGATAACATTAATTGTAAAGATACAATACCACATTCTAAAAAAATTTCATTTTTTATTTCTTCACTAGTCATAGAATCATAATAATTATTTATTTTTTTAAATATTATTTCTTTTTTTGATATTTCTAAATCATTATATATTTTTGTTTTTAATTCTTTTATATATATATCTCCAAAAATTAAAATCATAGCTGAACTAGTTTCTAATTGATTTTTATTTCCATCATTTAAACAATTTGCTAATTTTTTTTTATTTTCTAATGTTTCAATAATAAAAAAACGCCATGGTTGAAGATTAAAACAAGAGGGAGCATAAGCAGCATCTTTTAGAATTTGTTCAAAAATATTTTTTGGTATTTTATGATTTTTTTCAAAATTACGAACTGCTCTTCTAGAAGTTAATAAATTCATTTTTTAAAACCTTTTATTGAACCTTTATTTGCATTTATAATAATAATATTTTTTATTATTTTTTTAATTTTTTGAATTATTAAAATTTTTTTAATTAAATTTTATTTTTTATTTTTGTTCAAATAATTGTTGATTAAAATATTTTAAATTATTTATATATATTTCTAATTCTTTTATATTTTTTTCTTTACAATTAACTTGAGACAAACTTTTTTTTAGTTTAGAAGTTGTTTTTTGTAATTTTATAATAAATTCTTTATTAAAATTTTTTTTAAATGTTTTAAAATTTCTGTCTGTTTCGTCTATTAAATTTAAAATTTTTTCTTTTTGTGTTTTTGAAATATCATTATTTATTGGTATAATTGATGCATGAATGTTTATAATGTTTGTATGTAAAATTAAATTTAAAATTAAAAATAGAAATAAAATTAATTTGATTTTTTGTTTATTTATAATTTTCATTTTCTAAATCTTTCTTTTAAGTTATTATTTATAATTTTATTTATTTTAAATAAATAAAATATTAGATATATTTTTAGTTAAATATAAATAAAATATTAAAGAATATATTTTGTTGTATTTTTTATTTAATATTTAAAGCTTTCAAACCTGCTAAATTTAATATACTTAAAGGTTTATTAAAATGTGGTTGAAAAAAGAAATCTATTAATGATAATTCTTCAACAGTCATGTTTTTTTGAATACAAACACTTAAAGTGTTTATTTTTTCTGTTAAATCTGATTTAGAAATAATTTGACCACCTAAAATTTTACGAGAAATTTTATCGAATACTATTTTTAATATTACTGTATTATATTGAGGCATAAATTCAGGTCTATTAGCATCTTTAATAATTACAGAATCATAATGATTTCCTAATTTTTTAGCCATACTTTCATTTAAACCAGTAGAAGCAATATGCCAATCATAAATTTTAATGCCACTTGTTCCTTGAGTTCCTAAATATTTAAATATTGGTTTTTTAATATTTAAACCTACAATTATTCCTGTTCTAATAGCATTAGTTGCTAAAGGAATATATTTTGGTTCTTGTGTAGGGTTATAATAACTATTGATACAATCGCCGCACGCATAAACATCTGGATGAGAAGTTACCATAAATTCGTCAATCAATATAGCTCCATTTTCTGAAACTTTTATTTTATCTTTTATTAAATTTGTATCTGGTTTGAAACCAATACACATAATTAACATTTCAGTTTCAAAATTTGATTTTTCAGTATGAACCTTAGTTATTAGTTCTCCTTCGACATCAAAACTTGTAATTTTTTGATTTAAAGCTAAATGAACACCGTTATCCTTTAATGTTTTTTCAGCTATATCAGTAAATTCCTTATCTAAATATTTAGGCATAATTCTTTTTTCTGCATCTATCAAAACTACTTTTTTACCTTGTACTGCTAAAGCTTCTGCTAATTCAATACCAATGTATCCAGCCCCAACTATTGTAATTTTATTAATATTTTTAATGTATTCTATAATATTATTTGCATGATTAAAATTTTTAGATAATAAAATATTTTTTGATTTAATTCCTTTTAACTGTGGTACGATAGGCCAAGAACCTAAAGCTAAAACTAATTTATCGAAATTATCAATAAATTTATTATTTGTTTCTAAGTTTTTAATTAAAATTTGCTTTTTTTCAAAATTTATATCAATAACTTCATGTTTTAATTTTATTTCTGCACCCATATTTGAAAGTTCATCTGGATTAGAGTAAAATAAACCATTTTTATCTTTAACAATTCCTTCTATATATAACGCTATACCGCAAGAAAGAAATGAAATATTATCATTTTTGTCGTAAATGGTTAATTTTGCTTTAGGATTATTCTTTTTAATAATTTTTGCTGCTGCTGTTCCTGCATGAGTACAACCAATTATAATTATCTTCATTTATACGAAAACCTCTTTCAACATTTATTTTAATTTTTTATCTGTTGCATATTAAATATTTTGTTCAATTACATTATAATATATTTTTATTTTTTTTTATTTTTATAGTAGCATTTAAATATTTCTAAAATTATTATATCTAACATTATCATTTTAAACTTATATCAATTTATATTCAAGTATTTTTTAAATATTTTAAATTTTTTAATATATTTTAATTATAAATATATAAAACTATTTATTTAAAGAATTTTTATTGTTATAATATTGTAAAATTGTTATTTTATAATAAACTTAATTTAATATTAAATTTAAAATATTAGATTATTTTAAATGGTGTTTAAAAATGCAAATAAAACAAATAAATAATAAACAAAAAAGAATTAGAAATTTCTCTATTATTGCACATGTTGATCATGGTAAATCGACTTTAGCCGATAGAATTTTAGAAATTACTAATACAGTTGAAAAAAGACTTATGCAAAAACAATTTTTAGATTCTATGGATTTAGAAAAAGAACGCGGCATTACTATTAAATTAAACGCTGTACAAATTATTTTTAATGATAAAAAAGGTGATGAATATATTATGCATTTAATTGATACACCTGGACATGTAGATTTTAATTATGAAGTTTCTCGTGCACTTGCAGCTTGTGAAGGAGTTGTTTTAGTTATTGATGCAACCCAAGGTATTCAAGCACAAACTTTAACTAATTTTTATTTAGCTATGGAAAATAATTTATTGATAATTCCTGTAATTAATAAAATTGATTTACAAAATGCTGATGTTAATAAGGTTCAAAAAGAGATTAAAGACACTTTAGGTATTGAACCAGAAAACACTATTTTAGTTAGTGGTAAAACTGGTGTAGGAGTATCAGAAATATTAGAAAAAATTGTTTCTCATATTTCATCACCGATAGGAGATATTAATGAACCTTTTCAATCTTTAGTTTTTGATTCTTTTTTTGATCCTTATAAAGGTGTTATTTCTTTAATTAGAGTTTTTAATGGCAAAATTCAAAAAGGTGATCAAATTCGTTTTATGTCTAATAATGAAGTTTATGAAGTTTCAGAAGTTGGTGTTTATAGTCCTTTTCAAACTCCAAAACCCTTTTTATTTGTAGGAGAAGTAGGTTATTTAGCTGCTTCCATTAAAAATATTGATAAAGTTAGAGTTGGTGATACAATTACTAATCATAAAAATCCAACTAAACAACGTTTACCTGGTTATCGTAAAATCCAACCTGTTGTTTTTTGCGGACTTTATCCAATTACTTTTAGTAAATATGAAACTTTAAAATCAGCTTTAGAAAAATTAAAATTAAATGATGCTTCTTTAACTTTTGAACCTGAAACTTCTATTGCTTTAGGATTGGGTTTTAGAATAGGATTTTTAGGTCTTTTGCATATGGAGATCATTCAAGAAAGGATTAGTAGAGAATTTGATATAGAGGTTATTACTACTGCTCCTTCTGTAATTTATCATGTTTATACTAAAAAAGGTGAAAAAATTTTAGTTGATAATCCTTCTAAATGGCCTAATTCTCAAATAATTGAAAGAGTAGAAGAACCTTTTATTAAAGCAACTATAATTTGCCCACAAATTTATATTGGAACTGTTATAACTCTTTCACAAAGTAAAAGAGGACAAATGCAAGATATTAGTTATTTAGATAAAAATATAGCTATGATAATTTATTTTTTTCCGCTTGCTGAAATTATGTATAATTATTTTGATAAATTAAAATCCATTACTAAAGGTTATGCTTCTTTTGAATATGAAATAGATAGTTATCGAACTTCATCTTTACAAAAAATGGATATTTTATTAAATGGAGATGTTATTGATGCTCTGTCTATTATTGTTCATAAAGATTTTGCTTATTTTAGGGGTAAAGTAATTTGTTCAAAATTAATGGAATGTATTCCTAAACAAATGTTTGAAGTCCCTATTCAAGTAGCAATTGGAAAACGAGTTATCGTAAGAGAAAATATTAAATCTATGCGTAAAGATGTTATTTCTAAATGTTATGGTGGGGATGTTAGTAGAAAAAAAAAATTATTATCTAAACAAAAAGAGGGTAAAAAGAAAATGAAAAATTTAGGAAAAGTTAAATTACCACAAAAAGCTTTTTTGGCTATTCTTTCAACCGAATAAATATTTAATTATTGAATAAATTATTATTTATTTTAGTTATGATTTTCTTAAATTTTTTCTTAAATTTGGTATTTTAAAAAAATTTAATAAAAAATATTTTGTATTTTTTATTAAATTTAATATTATATATTTATTATATACATTTTATTAAAAAATGTTTAAAAATTTAACAATTAATTTATTTATATTTTTTTTATTAAATATTTTTAGGAAGAAAATTAATTTATGGCTAATTTGATCGAATTAAAAGATATTACGAAAACAATTGATGAACAATTAGTTTTAAGAGGTGTTAGTCTTGAAATTAAAACTAATGAATTTGTTACCTTATTAGGCCCTTCTGGTTGTGGGAAAACTACTATTTTAAAAATTATTGGCGGATTTGAAACTCCTAATAATGGTGACATTTTATTTGAAGGTAAAAGTATTTTACAAATACCTGCCCATAAAAGACCAGTTAACACTGTTTTTCAAAAATATTCTTTATTTCCTCATTTAAATGTTTTTGAAAATATTGCTTTTGGTTTAAGAATTAAAGATTTTAATTTATTTATTAGACAAAAAATAAAAATTTTTAAAAATGATAATAAACAAGAAATATATAATTTAAAACAAATTTATCAAATTAAAATTCAAGAGTTATCGAATATTTTAAAATATGTTGCTATTTCTAATAAAGATAAAATTAAATTTAAGATTAATAAGTTAAAACAAAAATTAAAAATAGAAATTACTAATTTTAAAAATAATTTTAATTTTGAATTAAATAAAATGCATGATAAAATTTTAGATAAAAAAGATATTGAAAAATTAATTCTTAAAAAAGTATTTAAATATTTAAAAATTGTAGGTTTAGAAGGTTTTGAAAATAGAAATATTAACCAATTATCTGGAGGACAACAGCAAAGAGTAGCTATAGCTAGGGCTTTGATTAATGAACCAAAGGTATTATTATTAGATGAACCTTTAGCAGCTTTAGATTTGAAATTAAGACAAGAAATGCAATATGAATTAAAAGAAATTCAAAGAAATTCAGGAATTACTTTTATTTTTGTTACACACGACCAAGAAGAAGCTTTAACTATGAGTGATAAAATATTAGTTATGCATCAGGGTGAAGTACAACAAATAGGAACTCCAGAAGATATTTATAATGAACCAACTAATAATTTTGTTGCTAAATTCATAGGAGAATCTAATTTAATTTCTGGAATAATGAAAGATGATTATTTGGTATTTTTTGATAATCGAGAATTTAAATGTATTGATCATGGTTTTAAAAAAAATGAAAAAGTGGATATTGTTATTAGACCTGAAGATATTGATATTGTAAAAGAAGAAAAAGGTTTGATAACTGGTCAAGTTACTTTAGTAGCTTTTAAAGGAATTCATTGGGAAATTAATGTAGAAACTTCTTATAGAGTATATATTATTCACACAACAGATTATGTTAAATTTAATACTTTTGTTGGACTTTTTTTCAATCCTGAAGATTTACATGTTATGGAAGTATGGTAATGGTTTATATAAAAAAAAATTATTTATATAAAATATCATTAATACCTTATTATTTAATTTTAATATTTTTTATTTTGTTACCTATTTTTTTTGTTATTTTAAATTCTTTTCAAGAAACTCATAATGAAGGTTTTTTTCATACTACTTTTACTTTAAAATATTATTATTCTCTTTTTACTAATTTTTCTTTTTTTTATATTTTATTTAGATCTTTATCTATATCTATTATTACTGTTTTTTTACTTTTTATAATATCTTATCCTTTGGGTTATATTGTTTCTAAATTTAATCCTTTAAAACAAGGAATTTTAGTTTTATTAATTAATGGTATGATTTGGATTAATATGATTTTAAAAACACAAGCATTAGTACAAATTTTTAGTTTTTTAGAAAAAATTTTTCATGTTATCATTTTAGAAACTAATTTATCTATGTTTGTTGGTTTTATTTATTTATTTTTGCCTTATATGTTTTTGCCTATCTATTTAAGCATTATTTCTATAGATCCTCATTTAATTAATGTTGCTAAAGATCTTGGTGCTAATGAAATTCAAGTTTTTAAAAAAATTATTTTCCCTTTATCTTTTGATGAGTCTTTTATAGGTTGTATTTTAGTTTCTTTTCAAGTGGTTACTAATATCGTAGTTTCTAAATATCTTGGACATTCTACTATTCCTATGATTTCTGAATTAATAGAAAACAAAACTCTCTTAATTGGCGATATTCAAAGCGTTTGTTCTATTGCTGTTAATTTAATTTTATTAATGTTGTTGGTTTTTGTTTTTTGTAAAAAAAGTAAATAATTTAAAGGTATTGTTAAAATTATGTTTAAAAAAAATTTTTTAGATTATTTTTATTTGAATTTAATATTATTATTTATTTACATTCCTATTTTATCTTTAGTAATTTTTTCTTTTAATCAAGCAGAAGGTAGAATTGCTTCTTTGGTAAATTGGGAACGTTTTGGTTTTCAATGGTATGGTAAAATTTTTAGTAATTCTTCTATTAGAAATTCTATTTTTGTTACTTTTAAGATTGCCATTTTTTCTACTTTAATTTCGACTATTATAGGTACTCTAGCAGCAATTTCTTTATCTCAAAATAAATTAAAATGGCAAAATTTTATTTTAAATTTAAATCAAATTTCTTTTATTATTCCAGAAATAATTATCGCTTTAGCTTTATTTGTTTTTTTTGGTTTTATTAGATTAGAAAATGGTTTTTTAAGGATGCTTTTTGCTCATATTTCATTTAGTGTTCCTTATGTTTTGGCTACTATTTTTCCTAAATGTTATAATTTTGAAATAAATTTATTTGAAGCTGCTTATGATTTAGGCGCTAGTCCTTTACAAACTTTAATTAGGGTTGTTTTACCACAATTAAAAAGTGTTATTTTAGCTGGAGCTAGTTTAGCTTTTGCTTTATCATTTGATGATTTTATTATATCTTATTTTGTAGGAGGATCTGATTATCAAAATATTTCTTCATATATTTATAGTTTAAAAGGAACTATTAATCCTTCTATTAACGCATTATCATCTATTTTGATTTTATTTATATTTTTTAAAATTTTTATTAATTATCTAAAATTAAGAAAAGAAACTATTTTTAAATGAAAAAATATATATTTTTAATTTCTTTAAGCATTTTTTTAATTTTATTATTTTTTTGTTATCCAACTAAAAAAAATAAAGAAATAATAACTTTATTTAATTGGGGTGAATTTATTGATAATGAAGTTATTGAAGAATTTAATAAAAAAGATCCATATTTTGAAGTTAAGCAAAGTTTTTTTGTTTCTAATGAATTAGCAATCAATAAAATTAAAACAGGAAATATTTATGATATTGTTATTTTAAGTGAATATGCTATAGAACAATTAAAAAAAGATAATTATCTAACGAAATTATTTTTAGGTTCTGGTGGTCTATTATTTGATGAATCAAAATTAACTTTAAATAATTTTTTATCAAATATTTTAAAAAAAAGTACTTTTGGAGAAATTTTTTATAATAATAAAGTTAATCAAACTAATGGTTTTTATGCTATTCCTTATGTTTGGGGTAATGTTGGTTTATTGTATAATAAAAAAATTATCAAAAGTATGAATATGGAAATTAAGGATTGGAGAAATATATTAAAAAATCCTGAAATAAAAATATCTTTATACAACAATCCTAAAGATGTTTTATTTATAGGTTTAAAAGCTACTAATTGTGATAATAAAGATATAAAAAATCCTTCAGATGAACAGATTAAAAAAGCTAAAGAATGGCTAATAGAATTAAAAAAAAACAATTCTCAACTTTCTTTTATTACAGACCAAATATTGGATAATATGAAAGAAAAAAATAATGAACGTTATGATATATCATTAGTTTATTCTGGTGATGCTACTTTTTTAAAAGAAAAAAATGATAATTTAGACTATTATACATTTGATAATGAAGATGAAATAAATAAAGGAACTAATATTTGGATCGATGGTATTGTTTTTCCTAAAAATTCTAATATAAAAGGTGCTTATAAATTTATTAATTTTTTATTTAATAAAGATCAACTAGAAAAAAATTATAATTATATTAAATATGATTCTCCTTATTCTGATAAACAAACTATTAATAATAATTTGAACGAAAAACAATGTGTAATATATCATTATGATAAAGAATTAAATAAAAAAATTTTTGATGCTTGGTACGAAATTTATTCATCTTCTATTAGAAGTGATAAATGGTTATTTTTTTTTAGTTTTTTGATAATTATTTTTATATTATTATTTAATTTATTTTTTTATTATTCTAAAAAAAAATTAAATCCCATTTAAAATAAATATTATTTTAAATGGGATTTAATCGTTAGATAAATTTTAAAATTTTAATAATTTATTTTTTTTAAAAAAAATATTAAATTTTTAAAATTTATGGCGGAGTAGAAGGGATTCGAACCCTTGCACCGATTACTCGGACTACGTCTTTAGCAGGGACGCCTCTTACGACCACTTGAGTACTACTCCGTTATTTTATTAAAAATTATATTTAAAAAAATAATTTTTAATGTTTTTTTATATTATTTTTTTATATTTAAATAATAGTTTATTTTATTATAAATTTAAAATAAAGTCAAATTAATTTTTTTTAATTTATATTTATTAAAATTGCAAATGCTACGGCATATTTTTCACTATGCGAAATAGAAATAATAATTTTTTTTTTTTTATTTAAATTTTGTATATATGGCGCTCCTATTTTATTATTTAAAATTGTATACGAACAAAAATTATTTTTTTTATTTTTATTAGTATATGAAGTTTTAAAAATAGCTTCTTTTATTGCCCATCTACCGGCAATAAAACTTAATTTTCTTTTAATATTATTTATATTTAAAAATATATTATATTCTTCTGGAGATAAAATTCTTTTAGATATTTTTTCTATACCTATTTTTTCAATTTTTTTAATTTCTATAATATCTATGCCAATATTTTCAATTTTCATTATTTTCTTTCTTTTTTAAAATAATTTTTATTTTTCAACGTTTGTTGATTTTTTATTGAAATATTTTTATTAAAATTGATAAAAATATATTAATTTCTATTTTATCAAATTTTTTTTATTTTATAAAATTTTAATTATTAAGTTTATTTGATTTTTGTTAATATAAAATTATTTAATATTTTATTTTTATTCTAACATTGTTAAAATTAAAATATTTTTTAAATTTATATTTTAAATATCTTGAAATTTTAAATAAATTAGTTATAATATATTTAGGTTTTATTAAACCGAAAATGTTATCATTAAAAATGTTATCATTAAAATAAAAGGAGTATTATATAATTTACTATGTCAGAAAAAGAAATAAAAAATTGTGAAGAAATTTTTTCACAAGGCGAAGAAAATCTACAACTAACAGGTGTTTGTAGATGGTTCAATAAAGAAAAAGGTTTTGGATTTTTAAGACAAATAGGTAATGATGTTCCAGCTGATGCACCAGATATCTTTTTTCATCAAAGCAAAATCCAATGGGAAGGTTTTAGATCTTTAGATGAAGGTGAAGAAGTTCAATTTACTCTTGTTGAAGGAGAAGACGGACGACCACAAGCTATTGACATTGTTCGTTTCACAAAAATACCAACACAACCAATAAAAGAATCAAATTAATTACAATTTATTTTAATTAAAAAAAACTTGTTTTTTTCAGGTTTTTTTTAATTTATTTTTTATAAATAATTTTTTTAAAATATTTAAATTAAAAAATTAAGTGGTGTTTAAATGCAAAAATTTACTAGTGAATCAGTTACTAAAGGCCATCCAGATAAAGTTGCAGATCAAATTTCTGATGCTTTATTGGATGCTTTTTTAGAACAGAAAAAAGATGCTAGAGTTGCTATCGAAACTATTGTAACTGCTGGAACAGTTTTTGTTTTAGGTGAAGTTGAACCGAATATTTTTATTGATTATAATAATATTATTAAAAAAATTATTCGTTCGATAGGTTATGATAGAAGAGAAGAAAATTTTTCTTATCAAGATTTAAAAATTATTAATAAAGTACATTCTCAATCGAAAGAAATTTCTTTAGTTGTTGATAAAAATTTACCAGGTGATCAAGGCTTAATGTTTGGTTATGCAACTAATGAAACGCTCTCTTTTTTACCTTTTGGTTTTGATTTATCAAAAAAACTTTCTTTAAGATTGACAGAAGTTAGAGAAAATAAAATTATCCCTTTTTTAAGACCAGATGGTAAAACTCAAATAACTATGGTTTATGATTTTAATAATAAACCATTATATATTGATTCAATAGTTATTTCTTCTCAACATGAGGCTAATATTGATAGAAAAATTTTAGTTGATGCTATCAAAAAAGAAGTAATAATTCCAGTTATAAATAATAATTTTATTAATTCTAAAACAAATTATTATATTAATCCAGCGGGATCTTTTGTTAATGGTGGTCCTAATGCAGATACTGGATTAACCGGTAGAAAAATTATTGCAGATACTTATGGTGGTTATTCTCGTCATGGCGGAGGTGCTTTTAGTGGTAAAGATTCTTCTAAAGTTGATCGAAGTGCTTCTTATATGGCGAGGTATTTAGCTAAAAATATTGTTGCTTCAGGAATTTGTGATATTTGTGAAATTCAAATTTCTTATGCTATAGGAATTGAACATCCGCTAGGAATTTATATTAATACTTTTAATACAAATAAAGTTTCTGAAGAAATAATTTTACAAACAATTAAAAATAATTTTGATTTAAAACTTAAAGGAATTATAAAAACATTAGATTTACAAAAACCTATTTATCAAAAAACAGCTTCTGAAGGTCATTTTGGTAATTATAAAAATAATTTTTCTTGGGAAAAAATAGATAAAAAAAATATTTTTAAAAAATTATTTTAATTTTTATTTTTTATAAATTACATATTTATCATTGACTATTGTTTTTATTTATATTTTTTTTGAATAAATTTTATATTTTTACTTAAAATTTTGTATAATATAATTATATATTGAGAAATTTTTACTGTGATATTTTAATACAAATTAATTTAATTTTTATAATTTTTTAAATTATCATTATTTATTATAATTTACTATATAAATATATTTATTTTGTAAATTAAAAGTAAATACTAAATTATAAAAAATTATTTAAAACTTATTTAAAAATAGGTAATAATAAATATCAGAGAGAAAATTATGGAAATAAAAAAAATTAGTGATTATCGTGTAATATATTATTTTTGTATTAATATTGATGAATTAGAAAAAACACTGTCTTATAATTATAATATTATAAAACATAAAATAAATTTTAAAGGTTTTCGCAAAGGTCATGTACCAATAAAAGTTTTTCAAAAATTTTTTAATACTGATTATTTATATAATAAAGTTTTTGAAGATTTGATAACTCAAAAATATCAAGAAATTTTAAAAGATAAAAAAATGGAAATCATTGGTCAACCTGAATTAATAGATTTAAAACCATATCCTTTGGATTTTACACAACCCTTAAGTTTTGGTTTAGATGTTAATTTAGTTCCAAAAATTGATTTATGTAAATATAAAGGTTTAGAAATAATTAAAAAAAACTTTAATATTGAAGAAGAAGTAGAAAAAAAAATAAAACAATTATTAGAACAACAATATATTTTTGAAGATAAAAAAAGTAATTTGTTATTAGAATTAAGTGATATTGCTGTATTTGACTTTGAAGGTTTTATTAATAAAAAAACTTTTGAAGGAAATCGAGCTGAAAATTTTTATTTAGAAATTGGGAGCGGTAAATTTATTCCTGGATTTGAAGAATCTATGATAGGAATGAAAATTCAAGAAAAAAAAGAAATTAATGTTACTTTTCCTTCTGACTATCATTTACAAAATTTAGTTAACAAAAAAGCTATTTTTAATGTTTGTTTAAAAGCTATTAAAATTAAAAAACCAGTGATTCTTTCAAACAAAGTAGTAAAAAAAATGAATTTTAAAAATGTTGAAAATATATTTGAATTGAAAAAAAATATAAAAAAAAATTTAGAAATTGAAAATAATTTCAAAGAACAAAAATATTTTAAAGAACAAATTTTAAATCATATAATTAATAATTCTTATGTAGATATTTCTAGATATTTTTTAGATAAAATTAAAGAACAAGAAATAGAAAATTTAAAAAGAAAAATTATGCAAGAAAAAATTACTTTAGAACAATATTTTATTTCTTTAAACATATCACAAGAAAAATTTGAAAAAAATATAGAAGAAAAAATATTGAATGAATTTAAATGGAAAATATTATTAAAAAAGATTATCGAACAAGAAAAATTAACAGTATTTGAAACAGAAGTAGAACAAATTAAACAAGAAATCAATAAAGTAGATAATAAAAATATTCAAGTAAATAAAAATAATTTTTCTTCTTCAAGAATTAAAAGTTATTTATTAGAAGAAAAAGTTTTTAATTTTATAATATCAAAAGCAATTATTAAAAATAGATATTGAAAAAAATAAAAAATTAATTTATTCAATATAATAATTTTTTTATTTTTATTTAGTTATAATATAATAATTTCATAGTTTATTTCGGATAGGAGTAAAAAAACATGGATAATTATAAAGAAGAAAAAAAAAATATTAATAATGAATTGCCTGCTGTAGTTATTAGAGGGCTTGTTCCGATTCCGCACAATGATTTCAGAATAGAAGTGGGGCGTTCTTTTTCTGTTGAAGCTTTAAAATTAGCAGAAAAAAATAATTATCCTTATGTTTTAGTTTTATTACAAAAGAATTTTTTTAGTGATAAAATTAAAATTTTAGATATTGAAAAATTCGGAGTTTTAGCTAAAATTATTACTAAAGTTAAAATTTCTAATGATATTTATAAAGTTAAATTTCATGTTGTTAAAAGAATTAAAATTAAAAAATTTGTAAAAACTTCTCCTTTATATTTAGTTGAATATAACGAAGTTAAAACTTTATATGGTGATTTAAAAGATGAAAAAGTTTTAATTAAAATGGTTATTCAAGAAATTAGTAATAATTCTCATGAAATAGTTGGTAATTCAGATAAAAATCTTTTAGAGCAATTTGGACAAGAAATTAGCAGTGAAAAGTTAACTGATTTAATTATTTTTTGTTTGCGTATCGATGAATCTCACAAATATAAATATTTAAAAGAATGTAATTTAAATAAAAGACTTTTTTATATTTTAAATGATATTGCTTCTCATATGTTTAATATTTCTATTGAACAAAAAATTAATGATCAGGTTAGACGTAGTATTGATGAAAATCAAAAAGAGTTTTATTTAAGAGAAAAAATGCGTGCTATTCAAAATGAATTAGGTGAAAAAGTTAAAAAAGAAGAAGAAATTGAAGAACTTAGAAATAAAATTAAAATTTCTAAAATGCCTAATAATATAAAAGAAAAAGCTTTTCAAGAATTATCGCGTTATCAATCATCTTCTTCTTTAGTTGCTGAATATTTTGTAATTAGAACTTACTTAGATTTTTTAATATCTTTACCGTGGAAAAAATTTAGCAAAGATGTTAATGATTTAAAAAAGATTCAAGATAAATTAGATATTAATCATTATGGTTTAAAAAAAGTAAAAGAACGTATTATTGAATATGCTGCAGTAAAAATTATGACTAAAAAAAATCCTCAAACTATTCTTTGTTTATCTGGTCCTCCAGGTGTAGGAAAAACTTCTTTAGCTATTTCTATTTCAGAAGCTTTAGGTCGTAAATTTGTTAAACAGTCACTTGGCGGTTTGAAAGAAGAAAGTGAAATTAGAGGTCATAGAAAAACTTATGTTGGTGCTATGCCGGGACGTATTTTAAATGGCTTGAAAGAAGCAGGTACTATGAATCCAGTATTTTTGTTAGATGAAATTGATAAATTAGTATTTAATAATAGTTATGATCCATCTTCAGCTTTAATGGAAGTTTTAGATCCCAAACAAAATAAAACTTTTATGGATAATTATTTGTCTGAACCTTTTGATTTATCACAAGTTTTATTTATTACAACTGCTAATTATTTAGAAAATATTTCTGCTCCCTTGAGGGATCGATTAGAAATAGTTGAATTAAATTCTTATACGGAACAAGATAAGTTTATGATTGCTAAAAATCATTTGATTTCACAACAAATTAAAAGTCATGGTTTAGATGAATCACAATTTGAAATTGATGATTCTAGTATATTTCATATAATACGCCATTATACAAAAGAAGCAGGCGTTAGAGAGTTAAACAAAAAAATAGCTGATTTAGTTAGAAAAACTGTAAAAGAAATTTTAATTAATAAAAAAGAAAAAGTTATTATAAATAAAGAAAATATTGAATTTTATTTAGGTAAACCTATTTATTTTCATACACTAGCAAATATTAAAGAACAAATTGGAATAGCTAACGGTTTAGCTTATACTTCTTTTGGTGGTGACATATTACCTGTAGAAGTAACTTATTATAAAGGCAAAGGACAGTTAATTTTAACAGGAAAATTAGGTCAAGTTATTAAAGAAAGTGCAATGACAGCTTTAAGTTTTTTAAAATCTCATGCTAAAGAATTTGAAATTGATTTTGATATTTTTAATAAAAATGATTTTCATATTCATTTACCTGAAGGTGCTATTCCTAAAGATGGACCATCTGCAGGTATCACTATAGCTACTTCTATTATTTCTGCTGTCAAAAAAAGATATATTCGTAAAGATATTGGTATGACAGGAGAAATTACTTTAAATGGAACAATTTTACCTATTGGTGGTTTAAAAGAAAAAGCTATTGCTGCTAATCGTAGTGGTTTGAATACTATTTTAATTCCTAAAGATAATTTAAAAGATATTGATGATATTCCCGAAGAAGTTCTTAAAGTTTTAGAAATTATTCTTGTTGATAATATTAATGATGTTTTTATAAAAGCTTTAGTTTAGTGTTGAATAATAGAGGTTAATAATTATGATGGATTCAGAAACAATAAAATATTTATTTAAAGTTATTTTAATTTTGTTGAATTTTTTGATTATTTTTAGTGTACTATTATTTTCTGATGATAATGATATTAATTCTTATTCAGGTAGTTATTCAGAAAAAGATAAAAATCGTAAAATTCAAGGAGCAGAATTATTTTTAAATCGTTTATTGTTTTTTTTAATTACTTTTTATTTTATTTTTATTATTTCTGTATATTATTTAACAGAAGTAAAAAATAAACTAATTTAATAAATATTTATTTGACAAAAAAAATAAATTTTGTATAATTATTTGAGATGTTATTTTTATTTATTTACTTAATTTTATTTAATATGAAAAGAGGTGTTAAAAAATATGCCAAAGACTATAGTTCGTGAAGAAGAAACTATTGAAGAAACTTTACGTCGTTTTAAACGTGAAGTATCCAAATCTGGTAATCTTGCCGCTGCACGTAAAAAAGAATACTATATTAAACCAAGTGTAGAAAAGAAAAATCGTCGTAATAAAATGTCATTACGTTAATAATATTATATTAAATATTAATTTGAATTAAAAGCATCTTTTTAAGTTGCTTTTTTTATTATATTTTTTATTATTAATTATTTTTTTAAAATCTATTAAAATTAAAAAAAGTTTAAAAAATGAAAGTTAAAATACATAATAAAACTGATATTTCCGTTAAATATTTAACAAAAATTTTAAAAAAAATATTTTCTTTTTTACCTGAAAAAAAAAATATACATATTATTTTTATAACTCCTTTAGAAATGAGAAAAATGAATTTTTATTATCGTCAAAAAGATTATGATACTGATGTTTTATCTTTTATTAATGAAATAGATAAAGATTCTTTAGGTGATATTTTTATTAATTTAAATAAAGCTCAAAAACAATCGAAAAATTATAATCATAGTTTAAGTCGTGAAGTTGGTTTTTTAGTCACTCATGGCTATTTACATTTAAAAGGTTATGAACATCATTCAGAGGATGAATTAAAAAAAATGCTTATTATTCAAGAAAAAATGTTAAAAAAAGTTGGCTTAGATAAAAAAATCATTTTTAAAAATAAAAAATAACAATAATTTCATTTTTAAGGAGATAAATATGAAATTTAAATCCGGTTTTATAACAATTTTAGGAAGGCCAAATGTTGGTAAATCTACTTTGATTAATGTTTTAGTTAAACAAAAAATTTCTATTGTTAGTGATAAACCAAATGTTACTATTAATAAAATAATAGGAATTTGTAATGATATTAATTCACAACTAATTTTTATAGATACGCCTGGATTTAATAATCGTAAGTTTTTATTATCAAAAAGAATGGATGAAACTTCTTTAAAAAGTATTTATGGTGTAGATATAATTTTATTTTTAATAACTGATATTTTAAATTTATCAGAAAAAAATTTTTTATCAAATATTAAAAAATATAAAAAACCTATTATTTTAGTAATTAATAAAATAGATAATTTTAAGAATAAAATTCAAATAGATAAAATTATTTTAGATTGTTTAAAATATTTTAAATTTGATAATATTATTCCTATTTCTGCTATTAATAGTCAAAATTTAATTCCTTTAAAAAATAGTATTTTGTCTTATTTAAAAGAAGGGCCAAAGTATTATCCTTGTGATATGATCACTGATCAAAAAAAAGATCGTTTAATTGCTGAATTAGTAAGAGAAAAAATATTTTTTTATTGTCGTCAAGAAATACCTTATTCTGTTGGTACTATGGTTGAACGTATTAATTATATTAATGATAATTTGATTGAGGTTTGGGTATTAATTTTAATAGAAAAAACATCTCAAAAAAAAATTTTAATAGGTAGTAAAGGTGAAAAGTTAAAGCAAATTTCTATTAATGCTGCAAAAGAAATTCAAAATATTTTAAATATAAAAGTATTCTTAAATTTATGGATTAAAACAAAACCAAAATGGCGTGAAAATATTTATTTATTAAAACAATTAGGTTATTATTGATGGTTAGAACTATAGGTTTGATTTATAAAATTTCGTCATATAAAGAATATTCAAAATTAGTTTTTATTTATACACCTGAAGGAAAAAAAACTTTAATTGCTAAAGGTTCTCAAATGATAATAAATCCTTATCGTATTTTAATTGAGTATTTAAATTTAATAGAATTTGAAAACAGAAAAAATTCTTCATTTTTAATTCTTAATAAAGCTTTTTTAGTAAATAATTATAAAAATATTAAAAAAAACTATGCTAATATTAAAAAAGCTTCTTTAATTTTAGAATTAATTGATAAAACAATTTATAATATTGATAATTATTTACCACATGATGTTATTTTTCAAGAAGTTTTGAAAGCATTACAATTTATTCAAACTGGATATTTAAGTTTTGCTTTAAGACTTTTGAATTTTTTAGGTTATAAAATTAATTTTAATAGTCTTTTATTAAAAAATAAATCTATTATCAATTTAGAAAGTGATTTTTATTTAAAAGACAAAAATAATTTTAGTGATGTTCAAATTAAAGAACTATCTTTACTTCGATCTTCTTATGACATTCAAGAACTTAAAACAAAACTTCCTGTTTTAAATTTTATTTATTATTATTATGAATTTTATTTAGATATAAAATTACAAAATCTTTATTAAAATTAACAATATTTATTATTTTTTTCAATATATATAAACAATAAGAGGTTTTTATGACATCTTTAGAAAAAATTTTTATTTTCGCTAAACAGACAGGTTTTGTTTTTGCAAGTAGTGAAATTTATGGTGGTTTTGCTAATAGTTTTGATTATGGTCATTTAGGATCATTATTAAAACAAAATATAAAAAAAGCTTGGTTAAAAAAATTTATTAAAGAAAAAGAAAATAATATTTTATTCGATAGTTCTATTTTATTAAATCCACAAGTATGGGAAGCTTCAGAACATTTAGCACATTTTTCAGATCTTTTAATAGAAAATAAAGATAATAATAAACGTTATCGTGTGGATCAATTAATTAATAAAAATGATTCTAACTTAAATATTAGTAGTTGGTCTTTTGAAAAAATGCAAAAATATATTATTGATAATCAACTTTTAGGTACTAAAAATTGGTCTTCTATAAAAAATTTTAATATGTTGTTTCAAACTTATCAAGGAGTAGTTAAAGAAAAAAGTAAAAAATTATATTTAAGGCCAGAAACAGCGCAAGGAATTTTTATTAATTTTAAAAATATTTTAAAAACATCTAGAAAAAAAATTCCTTTTGGGGTTGGTCAAATTGGTAAATCTTTTAGAAATGAAATAACACCAGGAAATTTTATTTTTCGTACTTGTGAGTTTGAACAAATGGAACTAGAGTTTTTTTGTGAGCCTGGAACTCAAAAAAAATGGTTTTTATATTGGAAAAAATATGTTAATGATTTTTTGTTATCTTTAGGTATTTATTCTAAAAATTTGATGTTCAAAGATTATTTACCAGAAGATTTAAGTCATTATTCTGATTTTACGACCGATGTATTATTTAATTTTCCTTGGGGTTTTTCTGAATTATGGGGTATTGCTTCAAGAAGAGATTTTGATTTAAAAAAACATCAACAATTTTCTAAAAAAAATTTAACTTATTTAGATGAAAAAAATAAAAAAAAATATTTACCTTTTGTCATTGAACCCTCAGTGGGTGTAGAAAGATTATTTCTAGCTTTTTTATTTAATAGTTATGAAGAAGAAAAATTAAATATAAAAGATATTAGAATAGTTTTGAAGATTCATCCTTTTTTAGCTCCTTTTAAAGCAGCTATTTTACCTTTAAATAAAAAAGATCATAGTTCAAAAGCAAAGGAAATTTATAAAAATTTAATGTTATATTTTGAAGTTTGTTATGAAGAAAATCAAAGTATTGGCAAAAGATATCGTAAACATGATATGATAGGCACTCCTTTTTGTATTACAATAGATTATCAAACTTTTTTAGATGATACTTGTACTATTAGAAATCGTGATAATTTAAAACAAGACAGGATATTTATTAAAGATATAAAAAAATATTTAGAAAATAAATTGTTATTTTAGTTTTTGAGGTAATATGAAATTAGAAAAATTGAAATTTGAAGAATTTATTAATAAAATTAATACAGAAGTTCCTATTTATGATTTAGTTCAAGAAAATAATGTAATTTTAAAAAAAGTTGGTAGGAATTTTATGGGATTATGTCCGTTTCATTCTGAAAAAACTGCTTCTTTTTCTGTTTCACCTGAAAAAAATATTGCTTTTTGTATGTCTTGTAAAAAAGGTGGTAAACCTATTTCTTTTTATAAAGAAATTAAAAAAGTTTCTTTTCAATATGCTGTTACAGCGTTAGCTAAAAGATTAAATATTGCTGATTTATCTGAAAAAAATTTTTTATTTAATTCAAATAATCATTTTTATAAAATTATAGAAGAAACAATGATTTTTTTTCAATCTAATTTATATGATAGAAAATTTGGTAAAAAAGCTTTTAAATATCTCGAAGAAGAACGTAAAATAAAAGATGAAACAATAAAATATTTTAAATTAGGTTATGCTTTGGGTTATTCAAGACAAAATATTATTCATAATCAAGTAAAAAATAAAAAAGAATTTAACAATTTTTCATCTTTGATTGATTATTTAAAAAAAACATATTCTATTAATGATTTGATGGATTTAGGAATAATTAAAGAAAATGAAAAAACAGGTGAATATTATAATTTTTTTAATGAACGTTTGATTTTTCCAATTACTAATAATTATGGTAGATTTGTTGGTTTTGCTGGTCGTAATTTAAATAACAATGAGCCGATTAAATATTTATTTAATACTAATACTAAGTTGTTTAATAAGCAAGAACTTTTATATCAATTTTATGAAAATAAATCCGAAATTATAAAACAAAATAAAGTTATCATATATGAAGGATTTTTTGAAGTTATAGTTTCTTTTCAATGCGGAATTAAAAATACTGTAGCTACTATGGGCACTAATTTAAACATTAAACAAATTAAAATATTAAGTGAATTAACTAAAGAATTTATTTTTGCTTATGATAACGATTTTGCCGGCCAAGAATCTTTTTTTAAATTAGGTAGTTATTTAACTAAAGAAGGTTTTAAAGTTAAAAGAATATTATTTCCTAATGGTCAGGATCCGGATGAATATTATCGTCAAAAAGGTGAAATTCAATTTAAAAAATTTATTATAGATAATACAGAAGATTTTTTAGATATTAAATGTGAAGAATTATCTAAAAAAATAAATTCTGTTTCTTTAGATTTTATTGAAAAAGAAAAAATTAAATTTGAATTATTTTCTTTATTGGATAAACAAAATGAAGAAATTAAAATATATTATCAAAATATTTTGAATAATAAATATAATATTAAAATTAAATTGTCTTTTGATAAAAATAGTAATATACAAAAATTTGTTGATATTTATAAAGTTAAACAACTTATGACAACGAATTTTTTATTAGATGTTATTTTTGATAGACATTATTTATATAGCAATTGGGATAGATTATCTAAAGATGAAAAATTTTCTAATTTTCAAAAAAAGTCACCAGATGTTTTATCTAAAAAAGATTTAATTTATTATTATTATGTTTTTTTATTTAAAGAAATTAAAAAATATTATGATTCTCACACTCAAAAAAATTTTATTACAATAGAAAATATAGATGATTTTTTAAAATCATATCCTAAAGCTTTTTGTTTTATAGTTGATTTAAAAAACAAAATTGAAATTAAAAAAATTGATAATTTAATTTATAATTATAAATTACAAATAAAAAATGAAAAAAAAGAAAATAAAAAAAAAGAAATTTTAAAAAAAGTATTACAACTACAATTAAAATTAAACAATTTCAAATTATATAAAGATTGAAAATGAAAATAAAAAAATAAAATAAAGGTAATTAATATGAATTGGAAAATATTGATTGAAAATTTATTTAAAAAAATTAATATTAAACAAAAAAATAAAAATAAATATTTTTTAAATTATGTTAAAAAAAATGATATTAATGATAATTTTTTATTAAATTTTAAAAAAGAAGATAATGATTCTTTTATACTTAAATATTCAGAAGATAAAATAAAAGATTTATCTGATTCATTAGATGAAATTGTTTTAGAAAAAGAAGATTTAATTTATGAAGATGAAACAGATACTTTAGTTTTGGATGAATTTGAAGAAAAAAAAGAAGAATTTTTAAATATTGATAAAAATCCAATTGATTTAAAATTTTATGATCCTGTTAAGATATATTTGAAAGAAATTGGTCAAATTCCATTGTTAACTTTAGAAGAAGAACAAGAACAATTTAGATTGGTTTATAATGGAAGAGAAGCAGAAAAAAAGCTTGAAAGTTATAGAAAAAAAGAGATTGATTTATCAGAAAAAGAAATTTCTGAATTAAATGATATTTTAAAAATATCTAATAAAGCTAAACATAGATTGATTGAGGCTAATTATCGTTTAGTTGTTTCTATTGCAAAACGTTATATTAGAAGAGGTTTAGAATTTTTAGATTTGATTCAAGAAGGTAATAGAGGATTAATGCGTGCTATAGATAAATTTAATATTGATAAAGGTTGTAAATTATCTACTTATGCTACTTTTTGGATTGTGCAAAAAATTTTAAGGGCAGTAGCTGATCAAGCTCGTATTATTCGATTACCGGTTCACATTGTGGATAGGATTAATATTATTTCTATGGCAAAAAGTAAGTTGAGATTAAAATTACATAGAGAACCAACTACTGAAGAATTATCTGAATTTATTAATATTTCTGAAAAAAAATTAAGAATTATTGAAATCATTAAGAAAAAACCTATTTCTTTGGAAGCTAGAGTTGGAGAAAAAGATGATTCTTCTTTAGGAGAATTTATTAGTGATCCTGATTCTTTATCACCACATGATTATATGTTGCAAGAAATTATGAAAAATACTTTAAATGAAATTTTAGAAGACACTTTAACAGATAGAGAAGAAAAGATTTTAAGAATGCGTTATGGATTATTAAATGGTAAAGTTCATACTTTAGAAGAAGTGGGAAATGCATTCGGTGTTACTCGTGAAAGAATAAGACAAATAGAAGCTAAAGCTTTTAGACGTTTAAGAACTCCAGCAAGACAAAATAAGTTAAAAACTCTTTATAATAGGATGAATAAAAAATAGGATATATAAAAAAATGAAAAGAATTTTATTTATTGCTTCGTTAAGGGCGCCTGTTAGGATATAAAAAGATATCTAGAAAAAAGACTAGACGTTTTAGAAATGACAAAACGAGAATAACAGATTAACTTTGAAATTGAAAAATAAAAAAGGAAAATAGCATGTCTGTAAAGCAATAAGTTAACTAAAAAGAATATTATGTTACTACTAAGTTGCAAGTTCATATGAAATAAGGTTAAAGTCAAAAAAGATTGAATTTCAGGTCGAGTTGGGTATAGCAAGCCTCTAATAGGTAATGAGATTGAATTAAATTCAATATAGGAATATTCCCTATCAAATCCCTATTTGTTATCATTTATTTTAAAAAAATTAGTTAACGGTTTTTAAAAGTCATTTACTTTCAATATATTATTTGAAAAATGATAAGCATTTTATAAAAATAAAAAAAGACATTGAAATAACCGATATTCATGATTACTTAGCTTTTTATATTACCAGGGAAACCTAAGAAGAACAAAAAAATAATTTAGTTTATTATTGTTTTTTATGGTGGCAGAGGCGTTGTAGTAGTTTGAGACGGTAACACCGATTACATGGCAAAGAACGCTAGAATTATGTTTAAATTATTAAACTTAATTGTGAAAGCTTAGTGCATGGAGACATGCCTGCTGGGTTTGGGAAGAAGCTTTAAATTGATTATTTTTTTTTATTTAATTACTTTAATTCGATCTTCATCTAAAAATTACGAAAAAGTTTTAGATATTGGTACTGATCATGGATTAGTTTTAAAAAAGGCTTTTGAATTGCGATATATTAAAAAAGGTATTGCTTCAGATAATAAGTTTCAACCTTTAATGCAAGCTAAAAAAAATTTAAAAAAATATTATGTTAATTTTTATTTAAGTGATGGTTTTGATAATATTAAAGAAGATTTTGATTTAGCTTTAATTTGTGGTATGGGTGTTTTAACTATTATTAAAATTTTATCTAAAGTTCCTGATAAAAGTAAACATTTTTTATTAGGGCCACAAGGTAAGATTGAATATTTATTATGTTGGTTAGAAGAAAATGATTTTCAAATTATAGCAAAGTATCATATTTTTGATAAATTTAATTATTTATTTTTAAAAATAACTTCTAAAATTAATAATTAAGATTTTATTATATATTTTTTAATTTAATATATAATTATTTGAAAAAAAATATTTTTTAAAGTATAATATAAATTGTTAAATTTATTGAAATTCTTTAGTGTTTGAGTAGCTCAGTTGGATAGAGCAACAGCCTTCTAAGCTGTCGGTCAGGGGTTCGAATCCCTTCTCAAACGCCATTTAAATAATAAATTTTTAATATTAAATTATTATTAAAAAAATATTTTTTTATATTTTTTGTATATTTAATATGATTAATAAGAAATTAGGAGAAAATTATTATGGCTGTTCCGTTTAGAAGAACCAGTAAAACTGTTAAAAGAAAAAGACGTACACATTATAAACTAATTACTCCAAATTTAGTAGTTTGTTCTATAACAAAAAATTTCACTTTATCACATCGTGTTACTAAAAATAGTGGTTATTATAAAGATAAATTATATTTAGAAAATAAAAAAACTGATCAAAAAGTTGATTAATTTTTTCATTAAATTTTAATTAATTCATTATATAAAATTATAATATTTTATTTTTTTGGATATAAAAACATTTTAAGTATAAAGAGAGTTAATAAAAAATACGTGAAATTAAATAATTTACAAAAAACAGCAACTTCAGCTTCGTTAGTTTCTTTTGCTATTTTTTTAGATATTTTTTGGACTTTGACTTTTTCTTGGAATACATTTGGTAGCGGAACGATATTTAAAATTTCAGTTTTACCCATAATTTTAATAGGATTTATATTTGGTTTTAAGTATAGTTTAGGATCTTGTATTTTATTTAATTTTTATAATTTACAAAAAGCAAGTTTTTTTACATTAAAAGTTTGGTTAGATTTATTTAATATCAGTTCCAATTATTCAATATTAGTTTATATTATGGATTATATTTTGCCAGATTTATCTTATAGCATTTCTGGATTATTTTATTTACCTGATTTTCAAAATAATAATCATTTTAAAAAAATTTTTTTAGCTGTATTTTTAATTTTTTCTTTAAAAGCTATATTGCATACTTTATCTGGTTATCTTATTTGGGTTCATGTTATCACTCCTGAATACATTATTAAATTTCCTGATTTTTTGCAAAAGTTATTTAATAATAAACATTATTTGATTTTTTCTATTTTTTATAATTTTATTCCATCTATATTAACTGGTTTATTAAATGGAATAATTCTTTGTTTTTTGAATAAATCACGTTTAAAATTATTTTAAATGATTTTATAAATTTATTATTTTTTTAAATTATGTCGATAATATTTATTTTTTAATGAAAATTTTATTAAAAATTTTTAATTTATTTTAAACTAAAATATTTTTAGTATTTAATATAAATTAATTTAAAAATTTTTAATTTTATTTTGATAATATTTTAATTTAAGGAGAAAATGTGATTAATGTCTCGTTATATAGGTTCTATTTGGAAAGTTTCGCGTCGTTTAAATTATTCTTTATTAGAAACAGGTAAAGAATTAATTAAAAGATCTTATGCACCGGGAATGCATGGACAAAAAAGAATTAAAGCTAAAGATTATGGTTTGCAATTGCAAGAAAAACAAAAAGTTCGCTTTACTTATGGTATTTCCGAAAAACAGTTTAAAAAAATTTTTAAAGATGCGGGTAAATTAAAAGGTATACATGGTGAAATATTTTTGTTTTTATTGGAGTCTCGTTTAGATAATATTGTTTATCGTTTAGGATTTGCTAAAACTAGACAACAAGCAAGACAATTGGTTAATCATGGTCATATTTTGGTAGATGGTAAAAAGGTAGATATTCCTTCTTATAGTTTAAAGGTTGGTCAAACTATAACTTTAAAAGAAAAATCAAAAGATTTAATTATTGTAAAAGAATCTTTAGCAAACAAATTAAATCGTGTTGATTATGTTTCTTTAAATAAAGATTTAGTTGGAAAATATGCTCGCATTCCTCAAAGAAATGAATTATTACCTAATATTAAAGAACAACTAATAGTTGAGTTTTATAATAGAAAATAAAAAATTTATGCACCCTTTTTAGAGGGTGTTTTTTTGTTATATTTTTATATTAAATTAAGGTTTGTTTATTAAAAAGTAAAAAATTTAGTAAAATTAACTTATAAGATTAAATTTTATTAATTGATTATAATAATAAAATTTTTATATTGTTGTTTTTAATTTATTTATTATTTGGAGGTTTTTAATTTTATGAAAAAAAAATCAAATAAAAATTCTTCTTTTAATTATGTTAAATTTATGAGAGATATTAGTCAACAAAATTTAAAAGATACTGTAGATTATTTCAATTCTAATAAAGAAAATGGAATGACATTACAACAAGTTATAATTAATCGGAAAATTTACGGTGGAAATGAATTTGTAAAACATCAACAAATTTCTTATATTCAAAAATTTATAAAATTTTTTTTTAATCCTTTTAATATTATTTTATTATTAATGTTAATTATTTCTTTATTAACTGATGTCATATTTAATGATTTAAAAAAATCTTCTTTTAAAGATTTTACAACTATTATTATTATTTTTTTAATATTTTTTTTATCTAATTTTATTTCTTTATTTCAAGAAATGAAATCTTCGAAAATAGTTGAAAAGCTAAAAAAATTTGTTCAAACAACTACTAAAGTAAAAAGAGATAATAAAATTCAAAAAATTTTTTCAGATGATTTAGTTAGAGGTGATATTGTTTTTTTTACTTCTGGTGATATTATTTCGGCCGATATTAAGTTAATTGAGACTAAAAATTTTTTTGTTCAAGAAGCAAGTTTAACAGGCGAAGCTTATTCAGTTCAGAAAGATGCTAAAAATAAAGATATATATGAAAATTTTTTAGAAGATAAAAGATTAATTTTTACTGGAACTAGTGTTATTTCTGGTTATGCTAAAGGTATTGTTATTATTACAGGTGAAAACACTTATTTAGGTAAAATAAATAAAAATATTGATAAACAAAATAATTTTTCTAATTTTCAAAAAGGTATTACTTCTATTTCTAAATTATTACTTATTTTTATTTTTTTTATGATGCCTTTAATGTTTATAATTAATTATGTTAAAATTGGTCGTCGAAGTATAATTGAACCTTTACTATTTTCGTTGACTATTGCTTTTGGATTAACTCCGGAAATGTTGCCTTTGGTTACCACTACTTCTTTATCTATTGGATTACTTTTATTATCAAAAAAAAAAGTTTTAGTTAAAAATTTGAGTTCTATTCAAGATTTCGGTGTTATGAATATATTATTTACTGATAAAACAGGTACTTTAACACAAGGTCATATATCACTAGATGGTTATTTTGATTTAAATAATAATTTAAGCGAAAGTGTTTTAAAAAATGCTTATCTTAATAGTTTTTTTCATTCTGGCGCTAAAAATATTATAGATGATTCTATTATTTCTAAAATTCAAGATTTACAAAAAAATAATTTTATTAAAATTGATTATCATCAAAAATTTCATAAAATAGATGAAATTTCTTTTGATTATTCTAGAAGAATGGTCAGTGTTATTTTAGAAAATAAACATAATCAAAAAAAAATAATGATTACTAAAGGAGCTATAGAAGAAATTTTAAATATTTGTGATTATGTTGAAATTAGTAAAAAAAATATTGTTCCTTTAACACCAGAATATAAAAAAATTATTTATGATAACATTATTTATTATAATCAAAAAGGTTTTAGAGTTGTTGGATTAGCTAAAAAAAATATTTCTTCTTTTGTTAAAAATTTAAATTATTTTGATGAACAAAAAATGATTTTAATAGGTTTTTTAACTTTTTTTGATTCTATAAAAAAAAGTGCTAAAAAAGCAATATCTTCTTTAAAAAAATACGGTGTTGAAGTAAAAATTTTAACTGGTGATAATGATATTTTAACTAAGACAATAGCTAAAATGATTAATATTAATAATGTTAGTTTGTTATCTGGTAATGAAATAGATAAATTAAATGATGATGAATTATATCAGAAAGCTAAAAAAATAAATATTTTTACAAAATTTTCATCAGAACAAAAAGGAAGACTTATAAATATTTTTAAAAAAGAAAAAAATATTATTGGTTTTATGGGAGATGGTATTAATGATGTTCTAGCAATGCAAAATGCTCATTTAGCTATTTCTGTTGACTCTGGGACTGATATCACAAAAGAAGCAGCAGATATTATTATTTTAGGTAATGATTTAAATATTTTACAAAAAGGAATTATTGAAGGTAGAAAAACTTATACTAATATGTTAAAATATTTAAAATTTACTTTAGCTTCAAATTTTGGTAATGTTTTAAGTGTTTTAACAGCTAGTTTATTTTTAGAATTTATTCCGATGAAATCAATTCAAATTTTATTTTTAAATGTGATTTATGATTTAACTTGTTTTGCTATTCCTTTTGATAACGTAGAATCTAATTATTTAAAAAAGCCGCGTAATTGGGATTTAAAAAATATTATAAATTTTATGATTTTTTTTGGATTTATTTCTTTTTTATTTGATTTATTAATTTTTTTCATTTTGAGAGGTGAAGAGGAATCTATTTTTCAAACTGGATGGTTTATTTTTTCTATGTGGTCGCAAGTTTTTATTATTTTTTTATTACGTACAGAAAATATTATTAAAGATATTAAACCATCATTATTAATGTTTATTTTTTCTATAACAGGTGTTAGTATTGTAACACTTTCTCCCTTTATACCTTTTTTATGTGATTCATTAAAATTAGAATCTAATTTTTTTCGTAAATTTCAAGATTGGTATTTTTGTTTATCGTTTGGAACAATATTAATTTTATATTTTATTATTGTAATAATAGCTAAGAATATTTTTATTAAGAAGTATAAATATTTATTATAATTTACATATATTTAGATATAAATTTAATATTTTTTAACTAAAATAAAAAAAAGAAAAGGTATTTTATGGATTTTTTTTTGGAAGTTTTAATTTATTTTATTGCATTTATAATATTAATTTTTTTTGCTTTTAAAATTCTTTTTAGTAAATATCAAATTTTTAAAATTATTTTTTTAATGTTTTTATGTACTGGTTTTGTTTATTATTTTAAAATAATTACTAAACATTTATTAGGACCATACGATTTGGATTATTTATTAGAATTAAAAATTTATGATTCATTATTAATTTTTGCTTTAATTAGTATTATTATTATAAAAGCTCCTTATTTAAGAATTTATTTTAATAATTATTTAAAATTTTGGTCTAAACAGAAAAATATTGTTATGGGAAGTCATAGTACTCAAAAAGCTATTTTAGATTCTGTAATCGAAATGTCAAGTAAAAAAATTGGAGCTTTAATTACTATAGAAAAACATAATACTTTAGATATGTTTTCGCAAAAAGCTATTTTAATCAATGGTATAGTTTCAAAAGAATTAATAATGAATATTTTTATTCCTAATACTCCACTTCATGATGGTGGAACTATTATTCGCGGAGACAGAATTTTATGCGCTGGTGCTTATTATACATTATCTGATGATGAACATTTTGAAAAAACAACAGGTTCTAGACATCGTGCTGCTTTAGGAATTAGTGAAACTACCGATAGTATGACTTTAGTAGTATCTGAAGAAACTGGACGTATTTCTATTGCTTTAGAAGGTATTATGTTAAATATTGATGATAAAAATAAAATTCAAGAATATTTAATTATGTTTATGATTTAATAAATAATGATTTTATTTTTTTTATTTATTAATTTTTGAATATTGAAATAATCTTTAATTTGATTTTAATGTCATTATAAATATGTTATAATTATAATATTAAAAAAATTTTATTTTAGGATTTTTCTTTTTGTTTTATTTTTTGACTATTTTATTATTTTTAAATTTTAAAAAATTAGTTATTTAATTATAATAGTGATTTTAAATCACTATTTTTTGATTTAATGTTTATTTTTAATATTATTGATAGTAAAAAAAATTATAAAATAATACAAAATAAAAAAATAATTATTTAATTTTAAATTTTTTTTTATATATATTAATATTTGTATCATTCTTTTTTTATAAGGTAGGTAGTAATTTTGAATAGTAAAGATTTTTTTAATATTATTAATGAATTTGCAGAAGAAAATGATTTAACTAGTGAACAAATAAAAGATGCTTTTACAAAAGCTCTTATTCATGGTTGTAGAAAAGCACATCAAGTTAAATCTTGTCGAGTTGATATCAAAGAAGAGCGTAATGAAATAAATTTATATAAACAATATTATATAATAGATCCAGAAGAAAAAGATTTAAACAATTACAAAGATTATACTCATATTGATTTAGAAGAAGCTAAAAAATTTAAAAAAAGAGTAAAATTAGGTCAAATTATTAATATTAAAATTAATCCTAAAGATTTTAATCTTTATGCTGTTAAAGATTTTAAAAATAAATTAAAAGAAGAATTAACTAAACAAAAAAGGGAAAATATTTATGTTTATTTTAAAAGTTATGAAGGTCAATTGATTAATGCCAAAGTTATTGGTTCTAATAGTAAATTTTATTATTTAGAATTAGAAAAAGAAATGACTACTTTGTTGCCTAAAAAAGAAACTTTTAAAAAAGAAATTTTTTCTGAAGGTGATCGTATTCAAGTTTATATAGTTGAAGTTCAAAAAACTACTAAATTACCAAGAATTTTTGTAAGTCGAACTCATATTGGTTTAGTAACTAAAATTTTTGAAGATTGTATTCCTGAAATTAATGATGGTACTTTAAAAATTATGATGATTGCTAGAATTCCTGGTGAAAGAACTAAGATAGGATTGTTTTCTAATAATCCTCAAGTTGATCCAATTGGTTCTTGTATTGGTAAAAATGGCGATCGTATTAAAAGCATTATTAAAGTTTTACAGGGAGAAAAAATTGATTTATTTTTATGGAGCGAAAAAAATGAAGAATTAATTTCTAATTCTCTACAACCAGCTAAAATATTTCAAGTAAATATTGTTGATTTAGAAAATAAAGTTGCTTTGGTAATTGTAGAAGATGATCAATTATCTTTAGCAATTGGTAAATTAGGTAAAAATGTTAAATTAGCTGTACAAGCTACTAAATGGAATATTGATATTAAAACTTTATCTCAATTTCAAAAAATTAAAAAAATGACTTAAAAAAATATTTATATTATATATATTTTAATAAAATAAGGTAAATTAATGATAAAACAAAAAAAACTTATTTTGAGAACTTGTATTGCTAGTCGCTGTATTTTACCAAAAGAAAATTTAATAAGAGTTGTAGTTACAAAACATAAATTAATTTTTATTGATTTTGATTATATAATTTTCGGCAGAGGAGCTTATTTTGTTCTAACTCTTAAAAATGTTTTATTAATTCAAAAAAAAAAAATTTTAGAAAAAAAATTAAAAACTTATATACCACAAGAAATTTATCAAAAACTTTTAGAAATTGTTAAAACTATTGAAAATTAATTATTGAATTTAATAAAAAAATATTTTATTTAGGAAAGGATAAAGCTTATGAAAAAAAAAATACCTCAATCAAAAAATAAAACAAAAAATTATTCGAACGTCGAAAAACAAAAAATGAAAAAAAGTTATGTTTTTGATGCAAAACACAATATTAAAGAAATAGCTAAAATATTTGGTATTTCTAGCGCTAGATTAATAAAACAACTTTTACAGATAGGAATAATTGCTAATATTAATGATACTTTAGATAAAAAAACTATTGAATTAATAGGTATTGAATTTAATGTTGAAATTATTTTTGAAAATCTGGATAATTCAAAAAAAATGATTACGGAAACAAAAAAAGATATTCAAAAATTAGAAAAAAGACCTCCAATTATTACTATTATGGGTCATGTTAATCATGGAAAAACTACATTATTAGATACAATTAGAAAAACTAGAATAGTTGATAAAGAATTTGGTGGTATTACTCAACATATAGGTGCATATCAAACCAAATATAAAGGAAATTTAATTACTTTTATAGATACTCCGGGTCATGAAATTTTTAATCAAATGAGAGCTAGAGGTGTAAAATTTACAGATATTTGTGTTTTGATATTAGCAGTAGATGATGGAGTTAAACCACAAACTATTGAAGCTTTACAACACGCAAAAGCAGTAAAAGTACCTATTATTGTTGCTTTAAATAAAATTGATAAAATTAATAGAATTAATTTGGAACCAATTATGTCTGAACTTTCTAATTATGATTTATTACCTGAAGCGTGGGGGGGTAAAACACCATATGTTGAAATTTCAGCATTAAAAAATAAAGGTATTGATCAATTATTAGAATTGATTTTATTAATTAGTGAAATAGAAAATTATCAAACTGAAATAAAAATTCCTGCTGAAGGTCATGTTTTAGAAAGTAACTTAGCTATATCAAAAGGACCTATAGCTACTTTTATTATTAAAAAAGGAACTTTAAAAGTTGGTGATATTGTTGTTGTTGGTAAAACTTATGGTAAAATTCGTTCTATAGAAAATGATTTAAAACAACAATTAAAAACAGCTTTACCTTCGCAACCTGTTAAAGTTTCGGGTTTAAAAGAGGTTGTATTAGCAGGAGATTTTTTTATAGTTGTTAAAGATGAATTCACTGCTAAAAAAATGGTTAATCAAAAAAAACAACAACATATAGAAAATTTAGAATCAGAAAATAAAATTGCTGGTTTAGAAAATTTTTTAAGTAATGTAGATAATGCAGAAACTAAATATTTAAATATTATTTTAAAAACAGATTTTCAAGGTAGTTTAGAAGCTATAAAAAGCATTTTAGAAAAAATTTCTTTATCTGATGTTAAAATTAAATTTATAAAAATGGGTGTTGGTGATATTTCTGAAAGTGATGTTAATTTAGGTCAATTAAATTCTTCTTTAATTATAGGTTTTAATGTAAATGCTAATCTTTTTGTTAGAAATTTGTCAAAAAATAAAGGTATTCAAATAAATTTTTATAACGTTATTTATCGTATTTTCGAAGATGTAGAAAAGATAATGAAAAGTTTATTAAAAATTTCTTTAGAAGAAAAAGTTATAGGCCAAGCTGAAGTAAGAAAAATATTTAATATTAGTACAATAGGAACTATTGCTGGTTGTTATGTTATTAGTGGTATGATAACTAATGATTCATTATTAAGAGTAATTAGGAATAAAAAAATTATTCATCAAGGTAAAATAATTTCTTTAAAGCATTTAAAAAATAATATTCAAAATTCTAAAAAGGGTAATGAATGCGGTATTTTAGTAGAAAATTTTAGTAATTTTGAAATCAATGATATAATAGAAGCATATAAGTTAGAGAAATCGGAGAATTAAAATATATGGGAATAACAAATGAAAAATTATCTAGTTTGATAAAAAAAGAATTAGCTTTAATAATTAATTTAGTTATTAAGAATGATAAAATTGGATTTATTAATGTAACTGAAGTTAAGTTAACTAATGATTTATCTTTTGCAAATGTTTATTATGTTATTTTAAATAATCAACCAGAATTTTTATCTTTAGCTAATGAAATTATAGAAAAAAATAAAGTTACAATTAGAATGTCTTTAGCTAGAAAAATAAGAAATATAAGAAAAATACCTCAATTAGTGTTTATTTATGATAAATCTTTAGAATATGGTAATCATATTGATAATATTTTGAAGGGCATTAATAAATAAAAATTTAAATTATAAAATATTTTTATTAATTAAATAAAGGAATGATAGGTATAATTAGATTTTAATGATTGCTCAAGTTGTTATTGATTTGAAAACATTTGAATTAAGAAACCGATATTTTGATTATATAATACCTGTAAAGTTTCAAGGAATGATTCAAAAAGGTATGCGTGTTATAGTTCCTTTTGGTTCAAAAGATAAAAAAAGATTAGGTTATGTTTGTAATTTGGTTAACTTTAGTTATTTTGCTACAAAAGAATTGTCTGAAGTTTTAGATGTGGAACCTTCTATTGATTCAGAACTTTTTTTATTAGCAGAAGAAATTTTAAAAATTCCTTTTATTTCAAAAGCGTTAGTTTATGAAACAGTTATTCCTAAAGGACTTTTAATTAATTATCAAAAAAAAGTTTTACTTTTTAATAAAGAAGCTATTTCGGAAGAAATACTAAAAAAATTTAATAATAAAAATGAATGGTTACTTAATAATTCAGAATATAAAAAATTTGGCGTTGAATTAAATAAATTAGCTTGTAAACTTAATGTTGTAAAAATACAAACTTTGTTAAAACCCCGTTATTCAGAAAAAAAAGAAACTTTTTATCATTTTAACCCTATTTATAATGACTATAATCAAATATATTTAACAACTAAAGAAAAATATGTTGTAGAAAAATTAAAAAAAAAATTAAATATTAAAAAAATAGATTTTTTAAAATTTAGTTCTTATGCTGTTATTAATAATTTATTAAAAAAAGGAATTATTTTGAAATATGAAAAAAATTTTAATGAATTTTTTTTGAATCATAATTTTTCTTTATCAAAAACTAAAGAAGTAAATTTAAATGAAGAACAAACAGAAACTTTAAGACAAATTGACTTAAATAAAAATAAAGTATATTTACTTTATGGTAAAACTGGAACTGGAAAAACAGAAGTTTATTTAAAATTAATTGAAACAATAATAAAAAATAAACGTCAAGTTTTGATTTTAGTTCCTGAAATAATTTTGATAGCTCCTTTAGCACAAAGGTTGAAATCTAAATTTACTGAAGAAAAAATATCTATTATGCATAGTTTATTATCGCCAAAAGAAAAATATAATCAATATAAAATGATTAAAAATCAAGAAGCATCAATTGTATTAGGCACTAGAAGTGCTATTTTTTCTCCTTTACAATCGTTAGGTATTATTATTATTGATGAAGAGCATGATGAATCTTTTATACAAAAAGAAACATCTTTATCTTATGATGTAAAAGAATTAGCTAAAATTAGAACAAAATATCATAATGTTCCTTTAATTTTAGGTAGCGCCACTCCTTCTTTGGAAAGTCATTATAATGTTCAAAAAAATATATATAAATTATTAACTTTAAATAAAAGAGTTTTAGTAAATCATTTTCCTTTAATAAAATTAGTTGATATGAAAGAAGAATTAAAAAAGGGTAATTTAGAACCTTTTTCTTTTGAATTAAAAAAAAAACTAAATGAAACATTAAAAAAAAATGAACAAGCAATTATTTTTATTAATACTAAAGGTTATGCACCTTTTTTGTTGTGTCGTTTTTGCGGTTATGTTCCGAGATGTATCAAATGCAACATTAGTCTTACATTTTATCAAAAAAAAAATATTTTAAAATGTAATCATTGTGGTTTTATTTTAGAATTTAAATTAGTTTGTCCTAAATGTAATCAAAAAAAAATTAAAACTTTTAGTATAGGAATTGAATATTTAGAAAATTATTTAAAACAAAATTTTCCTAAAGTAATAATTAAAAGAACAGATGCAGACACTATTTCAAAAATTGGTGAATATGAAAATATTTGGAATGAATTCAATCAAAACAAAGCTCAAATTTTATTAGGCACACAAATGATTTCTAAAGGCTTAGATTTTTCTAATGTTACTTTTGTTGGAATAATTGCAGCTGATAATTTATTAAAAATACCTGATTTTAAAGCTTCTGAAAAAACTTTTCAGTTATTAATGCAAACATCAGGTCGTTCTGGAAGAACTAAACAAGGTACAGTAATTATTCAAAGTTATGATATTGATAATTATATTATTAAATCAGTTTCTTGTTATCAAGAAAAATATGTTTTAAAAAAACTTTTATATGAAAGAAAAATATCTCAATTACCTCCATTTAATTATCTTAGTAAAATTTTAATTTGTCATGAATCATATTTACAGGTTTTTTTAATATCTAAAAATATTAAATATATTTTAGAGCAAACATATAATAAAAAAGAAATGATAGTACTGGGACCTATTTTATCTTTAATATCTAAAAAAAATAATAAATATAGAATATTATTAACATTAAAATATTTTAAATGGCCTTTAAATTTAGATTTTATTTTAAAATATAATGTTTTAAAAAATGCTGATATTTTTTTTGACAGATTTGCAAATTTATTTTAAATTTATGATTTTAAATTTTTTTATATTTTTTAGGAGATAATTTTTTATGTATAAAAGAAAAAAAGAAAATAACTCACAAACTTTAGGTGAAGAAATAGCTAATGCTATTTCTCATGGTTTAATGATTCCTTTTGGAATTATAATGCTAATTTTTATTTCATGTTATATATTTTCATTAAAAATTACCATTATTTCACCTTTTAATAAATTTTTTTCTATATTTTCACCCTTTTCTATGATTTTTCTTTATTTAGTTAGCACTTTATATCATGCTTTAAGTTTTACAAAGGCAAAAAAAATATTAAAAAAATTAGATCATATTGGTATTTATTTGTTAATATTTGGAACTTTTACTCCTTTTTTACTTTTATCTCCAGAATTAAATAAACAAAAATTTTTTGGTAATATTAATTTGGGTCTATTTTTGTTTGTTGTTCAATTTATTATAATAACAATTGGTATTATATTAAAATGGTTTTGGATTTATAAATGGAATAAAATACATATTTGTTTATTTCTTTTATTAGGTTGGAGTTCTTTGTTTATTTTTCCATTTTTAAATTTAGACAAGTCAATTTTGTATTTTTTATTATTTGGTGGTTTTTTCTATAGTTTAGGAGTTTATTTTTATATTAAAGATTATAAAAAATATTATCATTTTATTTGGCATTTATTTGTTTCATTAGGGACTATTTGTCATTTTATTGCTATTATTGTTTTTTTAAGTTTTCTATAAAAAATTCAATAATAATAAATTATAATGTATACTAATACATATATCATAGGAGAAATGTTTAATTATATGAAAATTATATCAGTAAATGCTGGAAGTTCTTCTTTAAAATTTAAATTATTTGATATGCCAAAAGAAAAATTGATTGTTTCTGGTTTGATCGAAAAAATAGGAGATCAAAACGCTATTTTTAGTTTAATTTATGGGATTACTAAAAAAGAAACAATTATACCAGTTTTAAATCATCAACAAGCGGTAAAATTATTGTTAGAATCTTTGCAAATTAATAAAATTATTGATAATTTAGAAGACATTAAAGGAGTGGGACACAGAATTGTACAAGGTGGAGAATTATTTAAAGATTCTGTTGTTTTAACTGAAGAAAATATTTTAAAAATTGAAAGTTTAAATGACTTAGCTCCTTTACATAATTATGCTAATGTTTTGGGCATAAAGGCTTTTGAAGAAATTATACCTAATATTTTTCAAGTGGGGGTTTTTGATACTACATTTCATCAAACTATAAATCAAGAAAATTTTTCTTATGCTATTCCTTATGAATGGTATCAAAAATATAAAATTAGAAAATATGGATTTCATGGTATTTCTTATAAATATGTATCTAATAGAACTTCAGAAATATTAGATAAAAAAGATTTAAAAATTATTGTTTGTCATGCAGGTAATGGTGTTTCTTTATGTGCTATTAAAGATAACAAGTCTGTAGATACTTCTATGGGATTCACACCACTTGAAGGTGTGCCGATGGGTACAAGAAGTGGTAATATCGATCCTACTATTATTGAATTTATATCTTATAAAGAAAATAAAAGTATTAAAGAAATTATGAATATTTTGAATAAAAAATCAGGTTTTTTAGGTGTTTCAGGCGTTTCTAATGATGCTAGAGATATTGAAATATCTTTGCAAAAAGGAAATAAAAGATCTTTATTAGCTCATGATGTTCAAATTAAAAGAATAGTCGATTATATCGGTATTTATTATTTTTTATTACAAGGAATAGATGCTTTAGTTTTTACCGCAGGTATTGGTGAAAATTCCTTATTATTTAGAAAAAAAATCATTCAACGTTTATCATTTTTAAAAGTTTATTTAGATGATGAATTTAATAATTCCAAAGGCGAAAGAGTTATTAGCACTCCATCTTCATTTTTTAAAGTTTTAGTTATACCTACAAATGAAGAAATTGAAATTGTTCGGGAAGTTGTTAGAATTAAAAATTAAATTTTTATTCTTAGTTATACAAAGATATTATATTTTTTATTGATAAAATTATTTATTATTTTATTTAATTAAATAAAATATATTTTTGTTAATTTTATCAATAAAATTGTAATTATTGTATTTTTTTATTTTTCATGGATTGGAGGAATACTCAAGAGGTTTAAGAGGTATGCTTGGAAAGTATATAGGTCTTTAAAAAGATGCAAGGGTTCGAATCCCTTTTCCTCCGCCATTATTAATTAAATAAAAATAA
>NZ_JAZHCY020000013.1:0-1382 GCF_036924415.2 Candidatus Phytoplasma prunorum | reverse complement strand
TAAATTTAATTCTAAATCTTTAATTTCTTCCAAACAAAAATCCCTTTTCACTTTTAAGGATGTGGCTGGTAATTCAGAAGAAAAAGAAGAAATGATTGAATTAATTGATTTTTTAAAACAACCGCAAAAATATGAAACCATAGGAGCTTCAATTCCGAAAGGAGTTTTATTAGAAGGTCCTCCTGGTACTGGTAAAACTCTTTTGGCCAAAGCTTTAGCGGGTGAGGCAAACGTTCCTTTTTTTGCTGTTTCAGGTTCGGTTTTTGTGGAAATGTATGTGGGCTTAGGGTCTTTGAGAATAAGAAAATTATTTAAAGAAGCTAAATATAATGCTCCTTGTGTTTTATTTATTGATGAAATTGATGTTCTAGGAGGTAAAAGAGGGGGTGATTTTTCAGGAGGTTCTCAAGAAAGAGAACAAACTTTAAATCAACTTTTAACCGAAATGGATGGTTTTACCTCATCGAAAGGTATTATTATAATCGGGGCTACTAATCGTGTGGATATGTTAGATGTGGCCTTATTACGACCGGGTAGATTTGATCGTAAAATTCTTGTTAATTTGCCAGATATTAAATCACGTGAAGAGATTTTAAAACTACATGCGCAAAACAAAAAATTATCTCCTGATATTGATTTTCATCAGTTAGCGAAACAAACTTCGGGGATGAGTGGAGCACAACTAGCTGCGGTTTTAAATGAAGCTTCAATTTTGACTGTCCGCAATCAAAAAGATTTCATTGCCATGACCGAATTATCCGAAGCCCTTGATCGTGTTTTAATGGGACCTGCCAAGAAGTCGATTAAATATGACCCTGAAGAACGTCGTATGGTTGCTTATCATGAAGCGGGGCACGCAGTCATTGGGATTAAATTAAAACACGCACAAAAAGTTCAAAAAATCACTATTATTCCTCGTGGTAACGCCGGTGGTTATAATTTAATGATGCCAGAAAAAGAAACTTTCTTTTCTTCTCGAAAAATAATGTTAGCACAAATCCAATCCTTTTTAGGAGGACGTGTCGCGGAAGAATTAGTTTTGGATGACATTTCTTCTGGTGCCTTTGGTGACTTTCGACAAGCGACTAAAATTGCTCGGTTAATGGTGATTAAGTATGGGATGAGTGATTTAGGAGTTAGTCAAAATTCCGAATTTTCGGATAAAAAACTGATTGATACCGAAATTAAAAAAATAATTTCAGAATGTTATCGACAAGTTCAAATAATTATTAAATCAAACAAAAATTTGCTAGATAAAATTGCTAATATACTTTTAGAACAAGAAACTATTACAAATAAAGAAATTGAAAAATTAGTTGTAAATACTAAGAAATAAGAATTTAACCAAAAAAACTTTTTGGAGTTTTTTTTCAGACTAAAAA